>CAYFHK010000001.1:0-61108 GCA_964342585.1 uncultured Caulobacterales bacterium
GCAAGCCGTTGCGCAGGCCCCGCCGCCTCAGACAGCGGCGATATAACTTTTCAGGGCTTCGGCTTCGCCTACAGCCTCGCGGATACGGTATTTCACCACGTCGCCAATCGACACCATGCCAACCAGTCGCTCTCCATCGACGACCGGCAAATGTCGGCAGCGCTTGGCCGTCATGACATCCAACAATTCGTCCACCGACGCATCAGGGCTTGCGGTGAAGACCCGCGCCGTCATGACGTCCTTCACTTTGGTTTCGCGGAAGCCCTTCGGGGCGCCGTCCAAAACGCGGATCACATCCCGCTCAGACAGAATACCGGCCAATTGACCACCACGGCCAAGAACCAGCACCGCACCGATATTGTGCGATGAAAGCGTACTGATCGCGTGATCGAGGCTTTCCTCCGGCCCGATCGCGATCACTTCGCCGCCTTTGGCATCTAAGATATCCCGTGCGCGCACAGGCACCTCCCTTGGTTATTGGGGCCTGCTTCCGCCACGACGCGGGGCGCGGCCCCGATTTTTAGGATCGAAGCGTGACTCGGAGTCGCAACGACTGCAAGAGTTCAGACCAGTGATAATGAAGATCGGTTTAAAAGCGGATGCTGGGACGACGCACCATCGCATCAAACACTGGGAAAGCCAGCAAGCCGAAAAGATAGCCCCCAATATGGGCTTCCCATGCGATGTTGAGAGGCTCGCCAAAGCCAGCTGCACTCAGCGCGGTCATCAAATTCACGCCGATATAAATGGCACTGGCCGCCAAAACGGGCCGCGCGGTGATCGGCGACAAGCCGCCGATCGCCACCGGGAAGCCTGTAAATGGCCTGAAGGCGAATCGCATTGCCGCCCCCATAAGACCTGAAATCGCGCCAGATGCCCCGATCAGAAGGACCGGCGATTGCGGCTGCATGACGAAAAAGAAGGTCGCGCCGGCAATCCCGCTAGCGAGGAAAAACGCGAGGAAGACCGTCGTATTGATGATCCGGCTGCGACCACTGCTGCTCTCCAAACACATTCGATTCGCAACCCCAGCCCCAAAAATGGCCATCCACAGAGCGTTGAAGACCAAATGCTGAACGCTCCCGTGGAGGAAGATATGCCCGATAAAAGGCACCAGGAGGCCAAGAAGCCCCTCCTGCGCCGCGAACTCGCTATTGAACCGCAATGGGATGAACGCGAGCGCGATCTCAAATCGGCGCTGCGGCACACCGGGCAGTAGCACCTGCACGGCAAACATCGCCACCATCACGAAGATTAACCCCGAGATGAGCCCCGGCACGTGGATGAACGGCCCCCCGCCGGGTCTTGGCCCTTGCGAGAGTCCCAGCCTTTCGGTGAAGCTTCGCGGCGGCGCGTTCGCAGAATCGGACATGGCCTATATCTCGGCCACCCTTCGCCCCGCGTCTATCCCCAAAACGGGACTGGGACCTAAACGCCCATAAAAGCGGCCAATTTTCCGATCATCTCTGGGACAACGTCTCCCGTTCTAAGACTTTTTTCACAGCCCCTCGCGTACACCTAACCGAACCAAAGGGTGCCCAGAGACCGTATCGGATGACCTCGCTTCCGCTGAACGCACGCATTAGGCAATTGATTGATGAGACGATGCCCGCCGCGGATCCGCGGCGGCATAAGCGCTCACGCCTGACGCTGAGCGTTCACTTCGTCTTGCCCGATGGTGAGGAACGCGAAAGCGTCATCACGGATATCTCTCCTGGTGGCGCCTTTGTGCGCACGCGATGCGCCGCGGTAGTGGCAGACCCGATCAGCCTACGCATCGAAAAGCTTGGGCATTTCGAAGGGGTTGTCGCACGGGTCGATGCGCGCGGTCTCGGCGTTGAATTCAGCCATTCTCGCTCTCGAGCAGCGCATATGGCAGACGCGCTCACCTGGCTGATCAATGGCGGCGATGACAGCCCTGAGCGCCGGCGCGATGACAGATTCCCGCAGGAGCGCTCAACCCTGCTTGTGGACCCCAACGGCACCAGCCATCGGTGTCGCGTCTTGGACATCTCGGTTTCGGGGGCCTTCGTCGAGACAGCATTACGTCCACCAATCGGGTCAGAGGTCACCTTAGGACAACAATTTGCGACCGTGGTTCGGCACGAAAGCAGCGGGATTGGCATCCGTTTTGAAAAAACAGAAGCAAATCGAAGCGGGTAGGAATGCACGACATGCTGGCAACGGATAATTGGTGCATTAAGGTCGAAGACAAGGTCTACGGCCCATACACAAACGACCAGATGACCCATTTCGCGACGGAGGGGCGTCTGTCTTTACGGTCGCTTGTCTCACCGGCGGGCGGCAAGATCTGGCGTGAGGCACGCCAATACCCGCCGCTCGCTGCGCTTTTCAACGATGAAACCCCCAAATCCCGCAGCTTCGGCAAGGCTTCACTGGGACACGCAAAGGAAATTGCTGAGGGCGAGACCTCCAATTTCGTTGTTATTTTCGATGTCACCAGCGGCGCCGCCGGCCGCGTTGAGAATATCATGCGGGGGCTTGGTCCCTCCTACCGCATCGCCGATAACGTTTGGGTCGTCTCAACGGCCCAGTCCGCTTTGGGCGTCAAGAATGCCATCTCGCCGCAATTGGACGTGCGCGAACCGATTTTTGTCGTCGATTGTGGACGCGGGCGCACCTCGTGGCAAAATTTTGTGCCCGAGCTGCATGCCAAGCTCACGAAAACCTATGTGAAGGCGCACTAGTCTGCGTTTGAACACGCGCTTGGCCGTTCTTTGCGGCATGTGATAAGCGCTCTTACTATGCCGACAGATCTTGAGCGCCCCGCCGACAGCGAAGTCGGTGACGACATTCCGCACATCCTCGTTGTTGATGACGATGATAAGATCCGTAGGCTGTTGGCCCGCTATCTGCGCGAAAATGGCTTCTTAGCGAGTGTTGCCGCGGAGGCGAGCGCTGCAGAGCATCTGATGGGATGCATGAGCTTCGATGCCCTCGTTGTGGATGTCATGATGCCGGGAGAAAATGGCGTCGATTTCACAAGGCGTCTTCGCAATGCCTCAGATTTGCCTATCCTCCTGCTGACGGCGCGGGGCCAGCCCGAGGATCGGATCGAGGGGCTTGAGGCGGGGGCGGATGATTATCTCCCGAAACCTTTCGAACCGCGTGAGCTTGTGCTGCGGCTCGAACGGTTGCTGACCCGGCGGAGCTACAATCCGCGGACGGAAACACTCAGCTTTGGGCCGAACGTGTTCAATCCCCGCCGCGGCGAGCTCAAGCGCCATGGCGAGATGATCAAGCTCACCACCGCAGAACTTGCCCTTTTGCGAACCTTGACGGCCAAGCCCGGTGCCCCCTTCTCCCGCGCGGTCTTAGCGGAGCGGACCGGCAGCGGCTTTGATCGCTCGATCGACGTTCAGGTCACCCGGCTTCGCCGCAAAATCGAAGACGATCCGCGGATGCCGGTATATCTGCAAACCGTGCGCGGCGTCGGCTACGTCCTTGTCGTGGATTAAGTCGTGCTCAAACGGTTTGCCCCCAAGAGCCTATACGGACGCACGATATTGATCGTGGTGCTGCCGATTTTCTTGATGCAATCGGTCGTCACTTACATCTTCTTCAATCGTCATTGGGAAGAAGTCACCGCAAGCCTTGCAAAAAGCACCGCGAGCGATCTGGGGCTGCTAACGCTTCACTGGGTCTCCCGCGCGGATGCGGTCGAGCGCGCCACATTGATCACTGATGCGCGAGCAGAGCTGGAGGTGGAAATGGCTTTCGTGCCTTCGGGCCAAATTCCGACCGAAGACCAGCGATCCATTTTCAATGCCTTGAACCGAACACTCGATCGCGAACTCGATTGGTCGCTCGATTATCCGTATTGGTACAATACGACAGGTTTTGATGATGAGGTCGAGGTCAGGGTGCAACTGCCCGATGGCTACCTCCGCTACAACGTCGCGCGCGATCGGGTTGTGGCACGAAACGGGCACTTCTTCGTCCTCTGGCTGATGGGAGCCACCCTCCTATTGGGCTACATTGCCCTGATCTTTTTGCGCAATCAGGTCCGGTCGATCACCCGATTGGCTGCCGCCGCAGAGGCCTTCGGGCGTGGCGAAGATGTGCGTGATTTCAAACCGTCAGGCGCGCGCGAAGTTCGGCAGGCGGGCCACGCCTTCATCGCGATGCGGGCGCGAATCAGACGGTTTCTTGAACAGCGGACAGAGATGCTCGCAGGCGTGAGCCATGATCTCAAAACGCCGCTCACACGGATGAAATTGAATCTCGCTTTGCAGCCAGAAAGCGAAGACGTCGCCGATCTTAAAAGCGACATCGCCGAGATGGAGCGCTTACTCGAGGATTATCTGACATTTGCGCGGGCCGAAGCCGCCGCCGGGCGTGAGGAGATCGATCTTCGCGCGCTCGCCGATGCCCTCGCCCACGATGCGGCACGGGTCGATCGCGCACTTCAAACCGACATTCCGCCTGGTGCCACGCTTCACGCGCAACGGGGCCTTATTGTTCGTGCGTTGAACAATCTCATCGACAATGGCTTTAAGTTTGGCGACCGCGTGTGGCTTTCCGCGACGATTGAGGATGGCACTTCGAGATTATACGTGGACGATAACGGCCCTGGTATTCCGGAAGACCAACGCGACGCCGCCGTGAAGGCGTTCAACCGGCTCGACCATGCGCGCAATTCGAACTTGCCGGGTTCGGGGCTTGGTTTGGCCATCGTGCGCGATGTCGCCCGTGCCCATGGCGGCGCGCTTGTTCTCGAAAGTTCACCGCAGGGCGGCTTGCGGGCGGTCATGACCATTCCGCAAGCGCAGCCGAGCTAAGTCGTCCGGCAGTGGCCCTTACTGCCAGGCCTGCAGACGCGCATCCTCATCGATGAGATAGAGACGACCATCGGCGATAACTGGCGGGATCGTCGAGCCCGCGGGCATTTTATACTCCGCCAGCGTCGCGCCGTTCTTTGGAGAGACCTGGATGATCTTGCCCGCAGAAGACGTGAGGATCAGCGCATTCCCAGCAAGGATTGGCCCCGACCAAGTGATCGGCTTCTTGTTCTTCTTCATGTTCTCATAGCCATCGAGCTGGCGCAGCCAGACCACCGCGCCGTCTTCGCGGGAGAAGGCGACCAATTCGGAATCGATGGACACCATGAACACGTAATCGCCCGACACCCACGGCATATTCAGGCCGCCAACGCCCTTCTCCCAGGCGATCCGGCCGGTGCGGCTGTCGATCGCGCTGATCTGTCCGGCATGGCTGACAGCGAAAATGGCGCCGCGGTCGATCACGGGACTGCCGGCAATGTCGTTCAAATTCGACAGTGCGTTTAACCGCGAAGACCGGCCAATGGTGGTTGACCACAAGAAGCGGCCATTCTCCGCGTCCAACGCAACGACCTCACCGGACGAGAACGGAATGATCGCCATGTCGCCATCAACGGCGACAGAGCCCGTGGACAAGAACCGCGCGACCTCTTCGAAGCTCTCATAGCTCCACGCTTGCTCGCCAGTCCGCTGATCGAGCGCAACGATCTGGTTCGACGTGGTCAGCGCATAAACGAGGCCGTTCACCGCCGTGGGGGGGTTTCGCACCGGCGCATCGAGATCTGTCTGCCACAGCACTTCACCAGAGCTGGCATCCAGGGCCGCGGTGAACCCAAAGCCCGAGGTGACGAAGATGCGACCATCTTGGTACGCGACGCCGCCGCCAAAGCCCACTTCGCTCGGATCAATCTTATTCAGACCAAACCATTTGAAGCCATCGCCTTGCAAATCCGGTGTGAGCGCACGGCGCCATTTTTCATCGCCGCTGATGGCGTCGAAGGCTGAGACGGTCGCCGTGGTATCGACAGTGTACACGGTATTCTGCGCGACGACCGGCGGCGCCGTCAGAGGCGACCGCATGTCACCGCCCTCACCCACTTTTGCCCGCCAGGCGAGATCGAACGCATCAGGCCCGGAAAGATGGTGCATCACGTGATCGGGCTCACCACCCGGCTGCGCCCAATCGGCGTTTGCAAAGGCGGGCGGGATCGAGAGGTCCTCACCGAAGAACCGCAAATCGGGCACCAGCTCTTCTTTCAGCGCCAACACCGCAATGCGGTCATCATCGGCCTCGGTCTCCGCCGTCGATGCCACTTCCTCGGGGTCATCGCCGCCGCGCCCGAAAACGCCGCCGACCGTGCCGCAGGCGGAGAGCCCGACAGCTGCGGCGCTGAGAATGAGGAATGACGAGAGGTGCCAAGGGTGACGGGCCATGAAAACTCCTTGTCCCCGACCATCGGGACATCCGTGTGGTTATCGCAATGGCGATCGCAACGCGACTTATAAACGGTTTATTCCTCTGCGTCGTCTGTCGGCGCCGTGTCCGCTTCCGTGGGGACTTGCTGAGGCTGCGTCAGACCACGGGTCAGCTCATTGAGAACATCAGCCGTGGCATTTGCCTCCGGCTCCAATGCGATGCCGCGGCGGCCCGCGTCAGCGACGGTGAGCAGATATTGGGCGCGCGCCGCCACGGAGCTTGGCGCATCCGGATCAGCGACCAACGCTTCGAGCTGGCTAGCGGCAACGTCATAATCACCGGTTTCGAGGGTAATCGTCGCAATCAATTCTTCGGCATAAGGCCGCAGCGCTGGCGTGCTGACCGCCTCTGCCACGTCCACAGCTTCTTGCGTTGACGTGCCCGCAAGAAGATAGGCGGCCCGCAACCGCGCAAAATCGGTAAATCGCGTTGGCAGACCTGATTGATTGTACGCAGATTGATAAGCGGCAATTGCGCCCGTGGTGTCGCCAGCGGCCGCCTTCAAACTTGCCTGCCGCAGCAGGGAAAGACCGCGATAGCCGCCATCCACCTCATCGAGAATGGCTTCGATCGCAGCCGTCGCCTCATCTGGCGCTGCCGCGTCGCTAACCGCTTCGCGATAGGTTTCCGCCGCCGCCGCACGATCACGGGCAACCAAACTACCGCGCACTTGATTGATCCCGACACCAATGACCGCCGCGAGTGCAACGGCACCAACCCAAGGGCCATACGTCTTGAAGAAGGCCAGTTGTCGGTCTTGCTGGAGTGTCTCGTCCACCTCACGCAGGAGGACGTCTTCATCGGTGGTCATTGCGTACCCTATCTACCCAAGACATCGCCCTAGCGGGCGCCGATCGCGCTGAGAAGGGGTGACACCAAGAGCGGCGTGGATTTGTCCCCGATGTGACTGGCAGGGGCGGAGGGACTCGAACCCCCGGCCCTCGGTTTTGGAGACCGATGCTCTACCAACTGAGCTACACCCCTATGGCCAGGTCACACCGCTTAGGCGATTCCCCCAGCGCGCGCAATTGGATTTCCGACGCCTTTCGGCCGGTCAGCTGAGCGCGTAGAAAAATTCTTCGCGCACGATCTTCCCGTCTTTCACTGTGTATATCCCGACCTCTTGGGATTTTTGCCGATCCCCTGTCGCCTTCTCCGTGACATCCATGGAGAAAATCACGGCGAAGCGATCATCGCCGCAAAGAAACGGCCCTTCTGCGCTTGTCTCGTGGGCCTCGAAGGCACTGTTCCACCAATCGTGTTTGCCGCGGATGGCGTCGATGCCGACCGCATCGCGGCCCGCACCGGGCATCTCCAAAGCCTCCACCGAGACCGCGTCCGGCGCGTAGAGCTCTTCAAGGCCTTTGGCCTCGTTATTCGCCTGGCAATACGCCACCAGTTTTTCAGCGACGCTGATCAATGCTGCATCAAATTCCATGATCGGTTCCCTCACGCCCTTACGGCAAGAAGGAACATTGCATGAACAGATATGAAGGAAAAGCGTCTTCTGCAGCTGACGCGGCTATGAAAGCAGCGTGTCTCGCGCCGCGTTGACCTTTGCAGCTAGGTAGGCGGATCCCCCTGCGTCGGGGTGCGCGGCGGCAATCATGCGCCGATGCGCCGCGACAATGTCTTCAGCTGTCGCCCCGCTCTCAAGACCCAAGACCGACAAGGCTTCGCGTCGATCCATTGCGTCAGGAGACGCGTGCGCTTTCGACCGCCATGTCGGCTCTTCCTCGAGCTCCGCATCAGGGTCACCGAGGAGCCGTGCCTTCACATATCCCATGAAATAGAGCCCCACACCGACCGCGAGGACAATCAGCCCCAAGGGCAAGAGCTTCCACGAGAAAAGCGCGCCCGCGAGCCCGGCAAAACACAATGCCTGAGACAGCCGACGATCCGCCGCGCTACGATGCCCGCCGGGGAGCGTGAAGAGCGCTGCACCCGCAGCGAGGAGAAGAAACAGCCAAGCCATGGCCTTTGTTTACGCAGCTTGGCGACGCTCCGGAAGAGCCGGCAATCGCAGCCCTGAAAGAAAACCGCGCACCTCATTTCGGGCCGCGACGTGGCTCATCGCCCCAAACTTCCGCGGCGACTTCGGCGTGTGCAAGTCAAACAGCGTCATCCCGTTCTGAAAGAGCTCGCGGTAGATCACCCGTTCGCCAAACCCGCGGAGAAGCCGGAATTGGATGCGCGAAGAGAGGTCATCAAGACGCTCACCCATCGCGACCTTGTTGAGCGATCGGGTCGACTGAACCCGATTACGCAACACCACCCAGTCTATGCCGCCGGGAATTCCGGCCATGGCGCGCTTTTGCCGCGCTGACCAAACGAGTTCGGCATAGCGGCTCGGCCCCAGAATCCGCCCTGTGATGGGGTCGATCTGCGCCAACATATCAAAATCGACGAAGCTATCATTCAGCGGGGTGACGATTGTATCGGCGTGGGCGTGGGCCACGCGCGAGAGATGCGTGTCGGCGCCCGGTGTGTCGACCACGAGATAATCGCAATCTGAGAACGCGGCGAAAGTCCGCTCCAGCTCAGCTGTCTCCTGCTCACGGGCCCGGCTGCGGCTATCGTGCTGCGAGCCCGTGACGGGCAGGAAAGTTGGCATCGGCAAAACATCCGTGCCGAGACCATGCTCAATGCCCCATTTTGCGCGGTTCTCGAGATATCGCCACAGACTTTTCTGGCGCAGGTCGAGGTCAATCGTCCCGACTTTGGCGCCGGACTTCAGCAGCGCGACCGTCAGATGCATGGCAACGGTGGTTTTGCCGGAGCCCCCCTTCTCATTGCCCACGATGATCACGTGGGTGCCGCGATGAGGAGACGAGGAAAGGGTCGGCGCGGTCATGGTGCTCATAGAATTGGCTCGCCTTGGAATGGTCTGACGACACAGTATTCGTCGCGCTCTTCGAAGGCGGCACAACGCGACTCTGCCTCGCCCTCGGTTGGAAAGGGCCCCGCGATCAGGCGAATGTAGCGCCCCTTGCCCGGCAGATCGACGGCGTGCCCACGCGCGGACAATGAAGTCAATAAATCAGCATACTGCTCTTGAAGGATATCCCAGCCCTCTTCGGCTTTTTCCGCACGCTGATAGGAGGCCAAGTGCAGGCCGTAACCACCACCTGCCTTGGACATTTGCGCCATACGCGAAGCGGCCTCCTCTGCCTTTTCTTTGGCTTCTGAGGGCATGACTGAAACGGTTTGACCGTTGAAATCGTCATTCGGCGTCGGCGCGCTCTGCGCAGGTTTCGGCACAGGCGCTCCTTGTCCGCCCAAACGACTAGGCGGTGCGCTCTTTGTCGTCGTTGCAACAGGAGCACCCGAGGGGGTGTCCTCAATCGCGGCCAACTCGTCCTCGATGTTGGTGCGCGGCTGATAGCTTCCCCGCGCCAATTGCGGCGCCGGGGGCACCTCTGGCGGCTCGCCATAGCCATCATCTACGGGCTTGAAAGTGAGGATTTGCGGCGGGATCGCCGCACTTGCCTTTTCGGGGGGCGCCGGTTGGGCGGACCGCATCGCATCGCTAGCTGGCGTATTCGGCGTAAACGCAACGGGGGTCTTTGCGGCGCGGTAACCCACCCCCCCATCCATTGCCGGATCGAGCAGTTCTGGCGGCGGCGCAGATCCCCAATTGGGCGCGTCATACGCTGATCGGCGAAGCGCCTGGGGCAAGACCGGATCAGCCGACGCCTGCGGTGCTGCCGGCGCGGCCGCCACTTCAGCCTCGGCGCCCGACGATGCACAGGCGGCGAGCGCCAAAGGCCAAACGAGATTGCAAAGAATATAAAGTGTTCGCATACGGCGCTCTTCGTTAACGGTTTTGGTTGACGAAGCGTTTACGAAACTGAAGAGACCGTTACGATCATGCCCTCGCCCCGCGCCGCTGCCATCGCCCGAACGCGCCTCGATCTTGAGGCGATTCTGTCTCCATGGCGCAACCATAAAGAGAAAATTTGTCTCGTCCCAACCATGGGTGCGCTGCATGACGGCCACCTCTCGTTAATTCGCCAAGCCAAGAAACTCAGCGATCGTGTGATCGTAAGCGTGTTCGTCAATCCCCGGCAATTCGGTCCGAACGAAGATTTTGCGACGTATCCACGCGACGAAATGGGCGACGTGGAAAAGGCAGAAAGTGCCGGCGCCGACGTGATTTTCACGCCTGATATCAATGAGATGTATCCCGATGGATACCAAACCATCGTCTCGGTGCCCAAGCTGGCCAATTGCATGGATGGAACGTCTCGCCCCGGCTTCTTCGACGGTGTCGCGACGGTGGTCACCAAACTCTTCACCCAGACACGTCCCGACCAAGCAATTTTCGGTGAGAAAGACTTCCAGCAACTCCAAATTATCAAGCGTTTATCCCTTGATCTTAATCTTGGGGTTGAGGTGATCGGCGCGCCAATCATCCGTGAAGCGGACGGGCTCGCCATGTCGTCCCGCAACCGATACTTGTCCGCCGATGAGCGTGCAGTCGCCGGCAATTTGAACGTCGTTTTGCGCGAAACAGCTCAGCGCCTGGTCGACGGGGCCGAAATCGACGCCGCATTGCAAACAGGACGCGCTCAGCTCGAAGCGGCCGGCCTCCAGCCGATCGATTACTTTGACCTTCGTATCGAGAGCACCCTCGCCAAAATCGACTCGGAGGCCCTGCCCCGCCCCTGCTGCGCCCGCCTTTTTGTCGCGGTGATGCTCGGGCGGACGCGACTCATCGACAACTGGCCAGTGCATGTGGAGGGGTGAGACCTTACATCATGATTGTCGGGCGGGACCATTCGGCCTAAACCGCCATTAACCATCGGGGAGGCGCGAGATGGGGCAGGAACGCAAAAGGGCTTTCACCGCCGTGGCCATCATCGGCGCGGCATTGCTGTTGCTCCAGCTCTTGGGACAAGGCCTTGCACAGTCAGGTGAGCGGCGCGGCACCATTCTCACCTTGAACGGCCCCGTCACACCGGCATCGGCAAGCTACCTCGAACGCGAGATCTCTGCCGCATCAGCGCGGGACGAAGAGGTGATCATCCTCGAGATCGACACCCCCGGCGGCCTTGTCGATTCAATGAAGAGCATCATCAAAGCGATCCTCGCCTCGGACACGCCGGTGGTGACTTATGTCTCGCCGCAGGGGGCAAGGTCCGCCAGCGCGGGTCTTTATATTATGTATGCGGCCCATGTCTCGGCCATGGCGCCCGCAACGAACACCGGCTCTGCCACGCCTGTCGAAATCGGCGGCCCCGGTGGAGGCGAGCCGCCGGCTTCGCCTTTCGAGGAACCTGCCCCCGGCGCGGATGAGACCACCGATGAAGCGGCTGAAGAAACGGAAGAGACGTCAGAAACGGCGCCCACAGATGTTTCGAATGAGGCATCGATGCGCGGCAAGATCATCGAAGACTCCGTCGCCTATATTAAGAGCCTCGCGGAATTGCGCGGGCGCAACGCAGAGTTCGCTGAGCGCGCTGTCCGGCCGCCCTCGGCGAGTATCACGGTGGACGAAGCGCTTGAGCTTGGCGTGATTGAGATTAAGGCCGACGATCTCGACGACCTCATGGCGCAGCTCGATGGACGCACCGTCGAAGTGGCTAGCGGTGAGGCCACCTTGGCGACGCGGAACGTACTGCTGTCGCGGGTGGAGCCCACCATTGTGGAGAAGATCCTCGGATTTTTCGCCAACCCCAACGTCGCGGCGATCCTCTTCACCCTGGGGACCACCGGCTTGATCGTGGAAATGTGGAACCCCGGCAGCATCTTTCCCGGGGCACTGGGCTTCCTTTGCCTGATCCTCGCGCTCTATTCCTTCCAGGTACTGCCCTATAATGTGGTGCCGCTCGCCCTGATGGGTCTTGGTGCGTTGCTTATCGTGATCGAGCTCTTTACACCGACATTCGGGCTTGCCGGTTTATCGGGCACAGCATTGTTCGGTGTGGGGCTCTATTTCCTCTTCCCTGGCGAATTCCGGGTCGCGCCTGGTATCTTGGTTGGGGTGATTGGCGCCGCCGGGCTCATCGTCTTAACCACACTATTGGCTGTCGTGCGCTCCCGCGGCCACGGCCCGCTCATTGGGCAAGAAGCGATTCGGAAACGCGAAGGCCGAGTTGACGATTGGGACGCGGATGCGGGTGAAGGCTATGTGGTCGTCGACGGCGAACGCTGGAAAGCACGGTCCAAAGACAAACTCGCGCCCGGCGATCGCATCAAAGTGCAGGACGTTGACGGCATTTGCTTGATCATCCGCAAAGCCCAAGGCAGCAATAGCGTGACGCGCTTCATGACGAAACGTCAGACGACACCATCCGATCCAGCAGCTGAGACCAGCCGCTAATAAACGACACGAAACATCCGTGCGCAACGTAAGGAGTGCTCGCCCATGAATATCGAATTCATCAGTTTTCTGATCCCGCTCATTTTCGTCGGCTTTGTGATCCTCAGTTCGGTGATCAAAGTCCTAAAAGAGTACGAGCGCGGGGTTATCTTCACACTTGGCCGCGTGGGGAAACGTGCCGGAGGCCCGGGCCTGATCATCCTTATCCCCGTGGTGCAAACCATGCGCAAAGTCGACATGCGCACATTGGTTGCCGACGTGCCGCCGCAGGACGTCATCTCTCGGGATAACGTTTCGGTGAACGTGAACGCGGTGATCTATTTCCGCGTCATCGATGCGGTTCGCGCGGTCGTCCAAGTCGAGAACTATGTCGAGGCCACCAGCCAGTTGGCCCAGACGACGCTTCGTTCCGTCCTCGGTAAGCACGATCTCGACGAAATGCTTCAGGAGCGCGATCAGCTGAACAAGGACATTCAGCAAATCCTCGACGAGCAAACCGAGGCGTGGGGCATCAAGGTGGCGAATGTCGAAATCAAACGCGTCGACGTCGACCCATCGATGATCCGGGCAATCGCACGCCAGGCGGAGGCCGAGCGCGAACGGCGGGCCAAAATCATCTTGGCTGAAGGCGAACTACAGGCTGCCGCGAAGCTGCGTGAAGCGGCAGATGAGCTGGCAACCCAACCCTCCTCCATGCAGCTCCGCTATCTGAATACGCTGCAGGAGATCGCATCGGATCGAACGAACACGATCGTCTTCCCCTTCTCGCCCGCAGAAGTGGCGAAAATGCTTGGGCGCCCCGACTAAGCTTTTGAGGCCTATTTGATCGCGGTAATCTGCTGATCGCGAACGAATTTGCGCATTTCCTCACGCATATCCGGTGTGCCTTTGGAGATCATTTCCGCAACGAATGAACGGAGGGGCTCGTAAGAACTGCTCCGGATCATCGCTTTAATCGGGCCGATAGCACTTGCGGGCACGGACAATCGATCAATGCCAATGGCGATCAGGGCCAGTGCCATGAGCGGGTCGGCCGCCTGCTCACCGCAATAGCCGACGGGTCTCCCTGCACTCTTTCCCTCATTCGCGGTGCGCGCGAGAAAGCCAAGAAAGATTGGCGACAGCGGATCATACCGTCGGCTGACCAAGGTGTTTTCTCGATCGGCCGCAAAGAAGAACTGCGCCAAGTCATTCCCGCCGATCGAAATGAAATCGCATGCCGCAGCAATGCGGGAGCAATCCCATGCTGCCGATGGGATTTCGATCATTGCGCCCATGGATAGCGATGAGGGGGGCGTCGCCGACTGGCGCTCAAGCCGCGCCATTTCCTTATCCACCAGCGCCCGCGCCGCGACCACTTCTTCAACCGTGGTGACCAGAGGCAACATAAACGACAAATGTCGCCCCTGTGCCGCGCGGAGCAATGCGCGAATCTGCGTCCGCATGAAGCCCTCGCGGTCGATGGCGACGCGCAAGCCTCGCCACCCCATTGCTGGGTTCACCTCGCGCGGGCCTTCCATATAGCCGGCACGTTTGTCAGAGCCGATATCCGCTGTCCGAAACGTCACCTCACGGCCTTCCGCCGCCTCAAGCACGCGACGATAAAGCGCTTCTTGATCCGCCGTTGTGGGCAGACGGTTTCCCATCAAGAACTGAAACTCGGTCCGAAACAGGCCGACGGATCGCGCACCCGTCTCTTTCAGGTGCGCCATATCCAAAATGAGGCCGGCATTCATCTGCAGTTCGATCTCGCGCCCATCTCGCGTGACCGCTGGCTGATCCTTATACGCCGAATATTCTTTCAGCGTCCGTGTGCGAAGGATCTTTTTATCGTGGAACGCGTCGACCACCGCCTCGTGCGGGCGCAAATGGACATCGCCGGTCGCGCCGTCGAGCACAACCAAATCGCCATTATCCGCGCGATCGACGATATCGGGCAGCCCGGCAACCATCGGGATACTGAGCGATCGCGCAACGATCGCAGCATGCGAGGTGCTGGCACCTTCCGATAGAACGATCCCTTTTAGGCGTTCCAAATCGAGGTCCAATAGCTCCGCAGGCCCTAGAGTCTCTGCGACGAGGATCGCATTTTCAGGGATGTTTTCGGGCCCCGTCTGCTCGCCAGCAAGCTCTCGCAAAAGCCGCCGCGCAAGGTCATCAAGATCGTGGAAGCGTTCGCGAAGATATGGATCCTTTACGGACCGCATGCGCTGGCGGTTTTCTTCCTGAACCTGAACAACCGCCGATTCTGCCGAAAGACCCGATAACACCTTCTCTTCAAGGCGGCGGACCCAGCCTTTATCATA
Organism: uncultured Caulobacterales bacterium; assembly: GCA_964342585.1. GTDB lineage: Bacteria > Pseudomonadota > Alphaproteobacteria > Caulobacterales > Parvularculaceae > Parvularcula. Next base: position 14,911 of record CAYFHK010000001.1, read on the forward strand.
GGCAAACAGCCGGTAGACCTCGAGCACCTCTTTCGAAGCGCCTTGCAACCCCGTATCGGCCGCGATCATGTCGTCGATCGACTTCTGCATCGCGGCGATCGCGTCTTCTAGGCGCTGCTTTTCGCTCCCCACATTAGAAGCAAAGGTCCGATGCGCCGGCACGCGCGGCTCTCGCCGCAGCACGTGCCCTTCAGCGATGCCAGGAACGATCGGCGCACCAACCATATGCTCAGGCTTGTGAAGCACCGCTTCAACATCCTGACGATCCCGCTCTTCAAGCAGCTGTCCAGTTGAAACGATCTCTGCCAGAACGGTGGCAACGGTTTGCGCGACTTCGGTCTCTTCTTCCGAGAAATCCCGCTTGGCGATGTTCTGGATCACCAGCACGCCAATCACTTGGCCCGAACGGATGATCGGCACACCGAGGAAAGCGTGCAGCGGGTCCTCGCCGGTTTCTGCGCGGTAGGAGAAGGCCTCGTGCGTCTTGGCGTTGTCGAGTTTCAACGGTCGACGGTGACGTGCAACCCAGCCGACGACACCTTCAGACATATCAAGCCGCGTTGCGTGGACAGCTGCGGGGTTCAAACCTTGCGTCGCGAATAACTCAAGCACATCATCCGCACGCCGCACATAAATTGAGCAAACGTCGGCGACCATATTGGCAGCGATTGAGCTCACCAAATGGTCGAGCCGCACTTGCGGTGCGGTCTCCTCGGCCATGATCTCGCGCAGCCGCTTGAGCAAGGCACGGGGCGTCGACCGCGAGCGCGGCTCATACCCTGTGTCTTGCGGCGGCGTCGGCGACATGATTTAGGCGACCTCTCCCAATGAAAAGGCGTCGTGCAGGGCCCGCACGGCCAATTCGGTATATTCCGCTGGGATAAGTACGCTGATTTTGATTTCCGATGTCGAAATATTGTGCACGTTAATACCGCGTTCAGCCAGCGTTTCGAACATCTTCGCTGCGACGCCAGAATGATCGTTCATCCCCACACCGATGATCGAGACTTTGGAAACGTTTTGATCCGCTAAGACGGAATCAAAGCCAATGTCTTCTTTCTTTTCGGTCAGGACCGCTTGCGCCCGCGCCAGATCACCCTCTTTTAAGGTGAAGGACATGTTCGCCGACTCGCCAGTGCGCGCCTGGCTTTGAACAATCATGTCGATATTGACCTTGGCATCCGCCAGGGTCGCGAAGACTTTCGCTGCCTTCCCCGGCACGTTCGGTATGCCCATTAGGCTCAATTTGGCTTCCGCGCGGCTTGGCACGACCGCCGAGACGACCCGTCGCTCCATGATGTCATCCTCATCAACAATAAGTGTACAAGCGGGATTTTCCTGTGGCTCTTTCAAACTCGACAGCACACGGATTGGCACGCCATGATTCATGGCGAGACCAACGCTGCGCGTTTGCAGCACCTTTGCCCCCTGCGATGCCATTTCCAGCATCTCCTCAAAGGAGATACGTGAGAGGCGCTGGGCCCCTGGCACCAGGCGCGGGTCTGTCGTGTAAACCCCATCAACGTCCGTATAGATATCACATTGGCCGGCACCGAGCGCAGCCGCAAAGGCAACGGCCGTGGTGTCCGAGCCGCCGCGCCCCAGCGTGGTGATCCGGCCGTCTTCAGTCACCCCCTGAAAGCCGGCGACCACCGCCACCTCGCCCGCGTCCATGGCCTTGCCCATCTTGTCGGCGCGGATTTCCAAAATCTCCGCCGCACCATGGGTATCGTCGGTTTCAAGCGGCACTTGCCAACCAAGCCAGCTGCGCGCCGGCACGCCTTGGCGCTGGAGAATCAAAGCGAGGAGCCCAGCAGAAACCTGCTCACCTGATGCGACAACTGAATCATAATCAGCGGTGCGCGAGACGTCGTTTTGCCCAGCCTCCCGCGCCAGCCCGACCAATCGGTCGGTCTCCCCGGCCATAGCCGAAACGGTGACGCAGACGCGTTTTCCGGCCCGCACCTCTTTCATCACATGTCTGGCGACCCGTTCCATTCGCGAGATATCGGCGACAGATGTGCCGCCGAATTTCATCACCAATCGATCGCTGCGCGTTTTCGGCGCATGTGGGGTCAGGGCCATGGGATCACCGTGGCTCATCTGGCCGACACTCCTCCTTACCAAAGCACGTCGTGCTAAGGGATAGAGGGGGCTGCTGCAAGGTCACGAAAGCCATAAGACGCGCTTCGACGCATTGCGCAACGCAGCAAAATTGCGCAGATTTTATGCCGCGCGCGGAGGACGTAAGAAACCATGACGATCGGTACCACGACCGTAGACGATAAAGAGATCGAAAAGTTCACCGCAATGGCCGCCGATTGGTGGGATCCGTTCGGGAAATTCAAACCGCTGCATAAGTTCAATCCCACACGTTTGGGCCTTATTCGCGACCAGTTGTGCCAACATTTCGGACGCGATCGCCAGGAAAAGAAACCCCTCGAAGGTCTTCGCCTATTAGATGTGGGATGCGGCGGCGGGTTGGTCTCAGAGCCAATGTGCCGTCTTGGCGCAGAGATGGTGGGCATCGACGCCGCAGAAACCAATGTGAAGGTCGCGGCAGCGCATGCGGCGGAAACCGGCTGTGCCATCGACTATCGTCACACAACGGTGGAAGACCTCGTTGCAGCGAATGAGCCAAAGTTTGACGCGGTGTTGAACCTCGAAGTGGTGGAGCATGTGGCCGATGTGCCTTTGTTTCTCTCGGCCAGCGCCTCGCTGGCGAAGCCGGGCGGCATGATAGCCGTCGCCACAATCAACCGCACTCTGAAGGCCTTGATGACGGCGAAGATCGGGGCAGAATACATCTTGCGCTGGCTACCAGCGGGCACACATGATCCTCGGAAATTCGTAAAGCCCTCGGAGGTCGTTTCTGCACTGAGCAAGGCAGGGCTAAAGATCGAGACGGAAAAAGGCCTGACCTATCTTCCGCTCCTCGACGGCTGGCGCACAAGTGATGATTTGTCCGTGAACTATATGATTTTCGCGAGCAAACCGGCGGCGCCCACATCTTGACACTTAGTCTGTCCACGGTCTTTTGCCGCGAATGTTGTTGACACCCCGGATCGTGAACTTGCCCTGTTTCGCATAAATCGTGATTGCGCCGGTTGCCAGTAAGCTTTGGCTCGTGAAGAGCATCGCCGCGCATGAGGGGCGTAACGCCTCTTCTCGCCAAAGTCGCGCGATGACGATGTCGGCGTCTCGACATGCGCGCGCCGCGGCCTCCAATTCCTCCGTGTAAGCGATTTTGGTGCCATTGACCGCTGTTGCGTAACAGATGTCGGCACCGCACTCGCCAAATTTGTCGATGTCCCGCAGCGGGCGATCATAGCCCTGTCCTTCGAGCCATTTCTCCATCGCAAACCGCTCGCGCCGTCGCGAGGCGATTACCACAGGCAATGCGTCCTCTGATGGCGATACGATCTTGATACCGACATTTCCCGCATCTTCCGCGATAAAGACGATCGGCTGATCGGTCCTTGCTCCCACCAATGGCGCCATCGCGGCGAGCATCAAAAAGCCAAAACGCCAGGGCGCAAAACAGATCGACGCCGCGAAGAGGCCCCCAACCGCAATGCCAAAGGCGAGAAGCGACCATTGCGGCACGACCTTCACGGCGCCCGGCCACGCGGCAATATGTGCCGTCACCCACAAAATCCCGTCAAAGGCGCGCCCCGCCAGCCACCAGACTGGCTCATCTAGGCCAAAGGGCGACAAAGCTAGCCCGGCGACGATCAAGGGCATCACCAACGCAGTGAAGAGCGGCATGGCTGCCAGGTTTGCGACCAGACCGAAAACGGCCATTCGGTGAAAATGGAAGATCGCAAACGGGCCTGTCGCAAGCCCCGCCACCAAGCTTGTCATGGACAAGCCGCCGACAAACTTCGCCGGTGTCCAAAACAAGCCGCGCTCACGAATGGAGGGATATTGCCGCACGAGATCATAGGCTGCGATGAGCGCGGTGACGGCCGCGAACGACATTTGAAAGCCTGCTGAAAGAATGGCCTCGGGTCGCAAGCACAAAATGATCAGTGCCGCGAAAGCGACATTCCGAAGGCTGATCGCCTGCCGATCAAACAAGATCGCCGTGAAAGAAACAGCGGCCATGATGAAAGCCCGCTGTGCCGACCACGCCGCGCCGGAGAGTTCGAGATATCCCGCCCCCGCGATCAAGGCGGTGATCGCTGCCCATTTCTTGATGGGGAACCGTCCTGCCCATCGCGCGTGAAGGCTCAATGCGAAGCGAATAGCGAAAAAGACAGTGCCGCAAACAAGCCCCATATGCAGCCCCGAGATCGCCAAGAGATGGGCGAGCCCGGTATCGCGCAACTGATCGGTAATCGCAGGATCGATGCCGCCACGTAGACCCGTGGCCAGCGCTGCGAGCACAGGGCCAGACTGCGCGCCGCCTGCCGCGCTGATCCGCTGCGCCAAGCCAAGGCGTTTTTCCATCAGCCATTGATTGAGGGTCTGTTGATCATCCCGCGCCATAATCCTTGGCGCGCCCAACGCGTAGCCAACGCCGCCGATACGCTCGAAGAAGAGCTGGCGGCCATAATCATATCCGCCCGGAAGCGCGGGCGCCGGCGGGGGTGACAGCACAGCGCGAATGGCCACCTTATCACCTGGGCGAACCGCCTCGCCTTGCCCTCGCCACGAGACACGGACCCGCGGCGGCAGCGTTTCGGTCGTCAGCCCGCCAATCTTATTCGGGGCGATCACGTAACGCGCCCCTGCGGCGCGCTGCTCAACGCTCAGAACGGCCCCCTCAACCCAGATCGGGCCAATCTCCCTCGGGATCATCGTCGCATCGACATGATGGGTTCTGATCATCGCCAAGCTGAACCCGGCCGTCGCGATGGCGAAGGCCAAAAAGACGCCCCGCAGGAATTCGAGCCGGCGCCAGTGCGCGACGCCTATTCCCACGAACGAGACCAACAGCCCCCCGAACGGTACTGCCGCGGAAGGCTCCGTACGCAGCGAAAAATAACCAAGGATCCCCGTGGCAAGCAGTAACGGCGCCCACAGAAGAAATCGCCCGCGCTCCATAGCCGCCCAGCGCAACAGCAGGGCTTTCCAGTCGGGAGAGAAGGTCACTGACAGGCGTCGCTTGGCAGCGGCCTGAACTCCCCCTAACACGCCGCTTTCATTTTTCGCGCTGACCGACATCGGAGCACCATGGCAGAGCCGACCAAGATTGTGACCCGTTTCGCGCCCTCGCCGACGGGCTTTTTGCACATTGGCGGCGCCCGCACCGCCCTGTTCAATTGGCTCTTGGCGCGCGGGTCTTCTGCCGCGCCAGGGTCGAAATTTCTCCTTCGCATCGAAGATACCGATCGCGCGCGCCACAATGACGACGCCGTTCAGGCGATCCTTGATGGGCTGAACTGGCTCGGCCTCGATTGGGATGGGGAGCCTGTTAGCCAGTTTTCCCGCATCGACCGACATGCGGAGGTCGCCAGATCACTTTTGGAGGCGGGGCACGCCTATCGCTGTTGGCTTGAGGGCGACGCGTTAGATAGCGCCCGAAATGAAGCGCGCGAGAACAACATCCGCTTCACGAGCCCCTGGCGCGACCACGCAGGCCCCTATCCCGACACGCCCTACGCGGTCCGCCTCAAGGCGCCGATCGAGGGCGAAACTGTGATTGCCGATCAAGTGCAAGGCGATGTCGCCTTCCCGAACAAAGCGCTCGACGACATGGTTTTGCTGAGGGCCGACGGCACGCCGACCTATATGCTCGCTGTGGTGGTCGATGATCACGACATGGGCGTGACCCACGTCCTGCGCGGCGATGACCACCTGATCAATGCGGGGCGCCAGCAGCAGTTGATCGACGCCCTCGGCTGGGATCGGCCCATTTATGCCCATGTGCCGCTCATCCACGGCGATGATGGGAAAAAACTATCAAAACGGCATGGTGCCCTTGGTGTCGAAGCGTATCGCGACATGGGATACCTAGCCGAGGGCTTGCGCAACGCGCTTCTGCGGCTTGGCTGGTCGCATGGCGATGACGAGATCATCCCGACGCTACAAGCGCTCGATTGGTTCGATTTGAAGGGATTGAACAAAGCCCCAGCACGGCTCGACATTGACCGCTTTGCGTCCATCAACGCCCACTATATCGCCGCGATGGACGATGCGGCGTTTGTATCCGCGGCGCTGCCGTTCTTGGATCCCTCGCCCACGGCAGCGCAGCGAGCCAGCCTCGAGCGCGGCGCGCCGCAGCTGAAGGCGCGGTGCCAAACCCTCGCGGATTTGGGTGCTGCAGCGGCGTATTTGCTCATTGAGCGACCTCTGCAGATCGAAGGCAAGGCGGGAAAACCGCTGCGACAAGACGGCGCAAAAGACGTTTTGGCGGCCGTCGCCGACGCGCTATCAGGCCTTGAGCCTTGGACCATCGACGCGCTAACGGGCGCACTCGAAAAGGTTGCAACCGCGCTTGATCTCCCGTTTGGAAAGGTCGGTCCGCCCGTTCGGGCCGCGTTAACCGCAGGGCAGCCTTCACCTGCGTTGGGCGAGACACTTTACGCCCTTGGCAAAGAGGAGTCTTTGGCGCGACTTGCCGACCAGCGTTGAAACAGTATTGTCGCACTGCACATAAGTCAGGCATGACCCACCGGCCGCGCGTTTTTTTCGGCCGGTTCCTTTGCCGCTAGCCCCTCACCAGGTGCCAAGCGGCCTTTCAGATTGAACAAGAACGAAACTGGAGTGAGCCATGGAAAGCAAACTAACGCCCTCGGGGACCGTCCAGATCGAGGGGGCGGATTTCCCCGTCTACTCGCCGACCCATGGCCAAGACGTGATCGATATCCGCGCGCTGGCGAAGGAAACCAATAAGTTCACCTTCGACCCTGGCTTCACGTCGACGGCCTCATGCGAAAGCCAAATTACGTTTATCGACGGGGACGAAGGCACGCTCCTCTATCGCGGCTATCCCATCGATGAGTTGGCCGAACAATCCGACTTTATCGAGTCAGCTTATCTGTTGCTGCATGGTGAGCTGCCCAAAGACGACGAGCTGTCGAAGTTCAGAGACGACATCACCTACCACACGATGGTGCATGAGCACTTCAAGAACTTCTTCAATGGCTTCCGCCGCGACGCGCACCCGATGGCCGTGCTTTGTGGTGCCGTCGGCGCCCTCTCCGCTTTCTATCACGACTCAACCGACATCTATAATCCGCAAGACCGGATGATTGCGGTTCACCGGCTGATCGCAAAAATGCCGACCATCGCGGCGATGGCGTATAAGTATAGCGTAGGTCAGCCTTTCGTCTTTCCGCGTAACGACCTTCATTACACCGAAAACTTTATGCACATGTGCTTTTCGGTGCCTGCGGAAGACTATGAGATCAATAAGGTCGCGGCTTCGGCTCTCGACAAGATCTTCATTCTCCACATGGATCACGAGCAGAACGCCTCGACTTCGACCGTTCGGCTCGCAGGCTCTTCGGGCGCGAACCCCTTCGCCTGTATCGCAGCAGGGATTGCGTGTCTTTGGGGCCCGGCCCACGGCGGTGCAAACGAAGCCGCACTGCGTATGCTGATGGAAATTGGCTCTGTCGACCGCATTCCTGAATATATCAAGAAAGCGAAAGACAAGAGCGATCCCTTCCGCTTGATGGGCTTTGGCCACCGCGTGTACAAAAACTACGATCCACGCGCGAAGGTGATGCAAAAGGCCACTCACGAAGTGCTCCAGGCACTGAACATCAACGACCCGCTGTTCGACGTGGCAAAAGAGCTTGAGCGTATTGCCCTCGAAGACGAGTATTTCGTTGAGAAGAAGCTGTACCCAAATATCGACTTCTATTCGGGCATTACGCTTCGCGCATTGGGCTTCCCCACCGAGATGTTCACGGCGCTGTTCGCGCTTGCACGAACCGTGGGCTGGATCGCGCAATGGGAAGAAATGCTGACCGACCCGAACCAGAAAATCGGCCGTCCACGGCAGATCTATACGGGCGCCGCAAAACGCAGCTTCGTGCCGATCGGCCAACGCTAAATACTAAAAAACCCGCCGCGCGGCCCGCGGCGGGTTTTCTTTCATCCGTCGACGTCAGGCTTAGATATCGAAGCCCGGGAACACCCGGTTCAACCGCCGCATCAATCCCGGCCACACCAGTCTGTCGCCAATGCCAGGCTGGTAGATCGGCGCGGTCTGTTTCCCCACCAGTGCTGAAATTTCCGGCCCCGCATCGATAAGGCCTTCTTGGGCCCCGGCTTGCGCCCGGATCTGCACTTCGCAAGCCTTCTCAAGCCAATACATCCGCATGAAAGCCGCGGCGCAGTTCTTCCCGACGGTGAGCGTGCCGTGATTGTGAAGGATCATGCAGCTCTTCTCGCCGAGATCGGCGATCAGGCGGTCACGCTCATCGAGATTGAGCGCGATGCCCTCATAGTCGTGATACGCCACATCATCATGCACCTGCATGGCGAATTGGGAGTAGCGGCGAAGGCCCTGTTTCTGGACGGACACTGCCATGCCAGCGGGCGCATGAATATGGATGACGCAGCCAGCATCCTCGCGGGCGCTGTGGACGGCAGAATGGATGGTGAAGCCCGCCGGGTTCGCCGGGAACGGGCTCTCTATCACCTTGTTGCCGTCAATGTCGATTTTCAAAAGGCTCGACGCGGTGATCTCTTCAAACAAAAGCCCATAGGGGTTGATCAGGAATCGGTGATGGCCGTCCTCATCGGGCAGGCGCGCAGAAATGTGGGTGAAGACGATGTCATCCCAACCAAACATCGCGATCAGGCGGTAGGTCGCGGCAAGGTCGCAACGTAATGCCCATTCCTCCTCCGAGACCTCGTGTTTGAGTGAGGGAAGGTCGTCTGGCGTCGTCGCCTCGGCGGCCATGTCGTAGGACGACGCTAATGTGCCTTGTGCACCCTGCTCGGATTTGGTCATTGTCAGCTCCCTGGCTTCGACATCCTTTGGTGATGTCGCAATTATAAGCTCTAAGGCCCGCGCAAACTGTAGCGGGAGATCTTGCGAGCGGACAACTAGGCTATGTGATGCGCGAACCTGGACCAAGCCCCTTTTCCCGCCCCTCGCCCGCGGCGCAGACGGCGACGGACCATTTGTTCGATCCCAAAGCCGGCGAGATCTGCTTTGTGGCGAGCGACCGGAAACAAGCGCAGCATGCCCTAGGAGAGCTCACCGCCCGCTACGGCAATTGCCCGCATCAGGATGCCAAAGTGATCGTTGTCTTGGGCGGCGATGGCACGCTGCTCGAAGAGCTACGCAATATCATGCGCCTGGATATTCCGGTTTACGGCATGAATTGCGGCACGGTCGGGTTTTTGATGAACAGCTACTCGCCCGACAATTTGATCGAACGTATTGCCGCTGCGGACTGGGTGCAGATTAACCCGTTGAAGATGACGGTGATTGATCGGGACGGCACCACCCACGAAGCCCATGCGATCAACGAAATCGCGCTTTTGCGGGAAACACGGCAAACCGCGCGGCTTACGATCAAGGTCAATGGGCGTATCCGCATGGAGCAACTCATTTGCGACGGGGTGCTGCTCGCGACCCCTGCTGGGTCAACGGCCTATAACCTTTCCGCCCATGGGCCGATCCTGCCAATCATGTCGAACCTGCTGGCGCTCACGCCCATCAGCCCGTTCAGGCCCCGTCGCTGGCGCGGCGCCCTCCTGCCTTACCGCTCAGAGCTGGAAATCATCGTTCAAGAACCGGATTTCCGAACTGTGCTGGTGACAGCAGATAATGTCGAAGTGCGCGATGTTGTGAATGTGAAGGGCGCCATCGACCCTTCCGTCGAAATGCGTCTCCTCTTTGACCCCGGCGCAGGGCTTGAAGAGCGCATCGTAGAAGAACAATTCTCGTACTAGTCGCTAAGGGCTGGTTCTTTTCACGGAATCGGGCGACGTTTTTTTCTCATTACTGCTTGACATAATCCCGCTTTCAGACCTCGTTAACCGCGCGGCTGATATCGAGAGGGGCGATATTTGATGGGTGTCGAATGACCGCGCGCGCCGTCAGACTTACAAATGTCGATATCGACAACGCGCTGGCAAACGCTCATCTCGAGACCGTTTTCCAGCCGATTGTGTCGTTGAGCGATCGACATATCCTCCGTCACGAGGTTTTCGTGCGGTGGGAGCATCCTGGCTTGGGCAATCTCCCGCCGGGCGCCTTTATTACGTTCTTCGAAAACCAGGGCCGGATGGGCGAGCTCACGCGTTATGTGCTCGAACAGGCATTGCGGACATATCAGCCCGGCGGCGCTATAGCGCATGGCGGCCTTTCGTTGAATCTCGCGCCCAGCGATTTGGCCGATGAGAAGCTCCCCGATGACATTGCCGCGCTCCTCAGCACTTATGACGTGGCGCCAGGCGAGCTGACACTCGAATGCCCGCCCTTCGCACCTGACGTTCCCCATAATGATCAACGGAAACGCTACCAGGCATTAGCCGAGACCGGCTGCCCCGTAGCGCTTGAGATCCGGTTGCGCACGTCAGAAGCAACGAATTTGCTCGACCCGTTCCCGTTCGGCGAGATCAAAGCCGGGGGCAGCTCAATCCTCCGCTATGCACGAACGGCTCGAGGTGGCCCCGGCATGAGTTCCCTATCCGAACTGTTGGCCTTTGCCGGGGACAAGGGTGCACGGATGACCGCCGTTGGCATTGAAGAAGCGGGCGCTGCTGAAGCCCTTGCCACGTTGGGTTTCCAGGCCGGCCAAGGCAATGCCCTCGCGCGTACCGGACATTTGCGCACAACGCGAACCCTCACCCAACGCATCGCCAACAGCCCGAAGACGGCGCCATCGGCCCTAGCGGAAAAAGCGCATGCTGAGGAAGCACAATCGGGCGAAGAAAAAACTCCCGATACGGAAAATGAAAGCGCCGACACGCAACGCAAAGCGCGGATCGCCGCGGCAAAACGCACGGCGCTCCGTCGGTTTCATGCAGCGCGCAACGCACAACAGACCGCACGACCCGGCCCTGCGCCCGTTCCTGTCGAAGAAGAGAATGACGGTGCTTCCGAAGCCGTTGCCACCGCGCGGAAACTGCAACGACACCTGGAAGAAAGTTTAGGTGATCGTACGCTCGCGGACGGCACACTGCCCGTTTTAGAGCCCGTCGCACTCACATCGATCGAACTCGGGATCGGCGTCACGGCCGGTTTCTCCAACGGTCTGCGACTCGACGGCTATGACAGCCCTGTTGGCAGCGTCGGGCCAGATGGGATGAAGGCACAAACCGCGGGCGCCATTAACCCGCTCGTCAGTTTCGCGCCAGTGCAAAACCCAGCGGAAAAACCGGATCCACGGACGATCGATGAGCTTTTGAACGCTCTGCCCTCTGACTTTGTCATGCGCGCGCAGGCAGCCCAGGCCGAAGCCGCCGAGGCCCCTTCTCCAGCCGACATGGATGAGATGGCCGAGGACCTCACCTCAGAGGCTGATGAGCTCGATGGCGTGGTCGCACAATTGCCGGAGATCGAGGAGACATCAGAGGCGGAGGACGTCGACGCCGAGGCGATTGCGGTGGCGTCCGCTGAGTTCTCTCTGCGCGATGATCACGATGCGGTAAATGCCGATGCGGCAGGTTTAGAGCAGACGGAAGAGCTCCAAGGCGATCTGTCTACCCACGACCTTGTCGCCACGCCCAGCTCTTACGATGAAGACGAACCAAGCTTCTTCGCAACGGTCGGCGCCACAACACTCAGAGTGCTGAGAAGAAAATATCGAATCACGCACTTCTGGCCACGGAGCTTCAAGCGTGCCTGGCATCGCTATCAAGCGTCACGCCAGGAAAGCCTCTACGAATCTTAGGACCTCTTGCGCTGTCCAAGGCGCGAGCAAGACACCGTTTCGGTCATGCCCCAACGCATAAATCAGGTTATCGGTATCGGCCGAGCGCTCAACGATGGGCCGCCCGGTAGGAGAGGCTGGCCGCACCCCCTCAAAACGCCCGACGACATCACCTTTCGCAAGATCTGGCCAATAGCCAATCGCCCGCTGCCATAAATCATCGAGCGAATTGGCCCCGCCCGTGATGAGATCGTCCGCTACCGTCGGTTCCTCGGTGGCGCCGACATAGAGATAGCCGTCAGACTTCGGACAGAAATATACATCCGCTGCCCGCATCACGCGGCCGCCGGAGATGTCTTTAATCCCCGCCACCGAAAATGCTCGTCCCGGAACGGCCATCAGCGGCGGCGTCAATTCCGAGATCGGTGAAGTTTCAAAGCCGGTCGCGAAGATCACCAGATCGGCCGCGAGGCGGTCGCGCTCATCGGTGATCAGCTCAGTCACGCGCCCATTGGCCATTTCGACCGCCACCGCGTTAGCCTCGAGCACTGTGATCGCGTGGCGGTCACCGGCAACGCTTAACGCCTGAAGCAATCGCCGCGGGTCGGCCTGACCTTCGCCTTCTACAAGCGTGAACACCGACGCGTTCAGCGCCCCAACGGGATCAATCTCGCGAGCCCCCGGGATCCGTTCAGCCGATAAGTCGAGCCCGATGATCCCGTTTCGGTGGTAGTCGATGTCCATGTCGCTGGCAGTTGCCAAGTCTTGCGCGAACCCATCCCACAAGCCGAGCGCCGCGTGTCCGACCATCGCGCTCGCTTCTGTCGCACGCGGGTGAAGCGCCTCAAAACTCGGCGCCAACATCCCCGCTGCCGCTGCACTCGCCTTCGGCCGACGGCCGGCCAGCAAAGTGATAGTCCCCACGCTTTTTTCAGCAAGGCGCCAAGCCACGCTGCGGCCGATGATGCCGCCTCCGACCACGATGACACTTGGCTTACGCATTTGGCGTTGCGGGCTAAGGCACTCACTGGCTCACGCGCAAGAGCTTTAGATGACGCGGGGCTGCGCGCGACCCGCCATGAGTTGCGTCTTCTCTCGCGAATCCACGGAAGAGCCGAAGAAGAAGTTGACCACCGCGACGGCCATGGTCGTGAGCGCCCCAAGCAAAATCGAAAATTCCGTCTCGTGCCCCTGCGGCACGGCATGGAAAAACATCAGGCAAAGAACACCGAAGAAACCGGCGATAATCGCGACACCGAGAACCGCTGGCGTGATATCCCGCATGGCCACATGCCGCGCCCGCGCATCGGCACGATCCCCGGCTGCAATACGCTCGGCTTCAAGACCGGCCTCCAACAGTGCCGTCCAAAATTCGTGATCTGCTGCTCTGATTGCTGCAAAAACCTCCGGCCGCCCGGCAGCCAGCGCGGCTTCTAAGGCGCGGCCGTCCGAATCATCGGCGGATCGATCGCCAAGCACCGCACGGCTTAGCGCCTCGACCGCGGCACCTGTGAGGGGGCCGCCGATCGCGGCCCCGATGGTTGGCGCGATATCGCGCACCGCGCGTTTCAAACGGCTATGCAGCGGCCGCCGCCGTTCCTCGGCCATAATCTCTCCTTCAGCTCTTGATAGGAGTTTATGGCCGATGACGTTGATGGGGATGACTTTTCTTGATTGCCTCTTCTCTCCACGCTCAAACAGCCCCATGATGGTGTTTCAAAAAACCCATGTTTGATTTGCACACGTTCCTTTTCTCGATTTTGCTGGCTGGGCTCGTCCTCATCGGGCTGAGAACCGGAATGCTTTGGGCAATGCGGCGCCATCCCCTGATCAGCTTGCTGATCGCCATGTCGATTGGGACGGTGTACCGGCTGTTGGGCGGGCCGCTGCCCGATCTGGACGCCGTTAGAGGCATATCGCGGTTTCTGCTGGGCGTTTTGGCGTTTTTTGCCGCACAGCAATGTCGCGTGTCGCGCTTGCCGCGGATCTCGCCAGAGGTTTACCGTTTTGCGACTTTGGGCATTCCGCTGAACTGTGCGGTGTTTGCGGCGACGGGATATCTGGTCGTCCCCGGCCTCGACCTTGGCGGGCTGATGATCGTGTCGGGGGCTCTCGTGCTCGGCGGCGCCTTGGCCATCGACCGGCCGCTGCTGAATGCGCCCATCGAAGAGCATACACGCCGCGCCGCGCGGCTCGAATCCGCGGCCGTGTTGGCCGTCGCCCTCCCGATCGCTCTCGTCTTGGAAGCGGGCGCGACGGTGCCCGAAATTGCTCTCCCACTCGACCAAACGCCATTGTTTGAGGCGCTGGCCGGTTTTGCGGTCGGCGGCACGGCAGGGCTATTGGCAGGGCGTTTGTTGAAGCTGTCCGATGTGCCAGTCCCCGTCTTGCCGTTCCTGGTGGCGGGGGCGGTGTTTGCGATCACGACTGCCATTGGGTTCGACGGCACGATGGCCCTTGCAGCAGCGGGCCTTCTTTACAGCGAAGAGGCGCCCTTGCGCGGTACCGTGCGCACGCGGGTCTGGCGCCTCGCCGAAGCGATGATCGCGCCGGTGGCGATTGCTGGGTTCGGCTTAATTCTTGGTCCGTTGATCTTCGGTGCGGATTTGCTGATCTGGGTGGCCGCTGCGGTTAGCCTGTTTGCGGCGCGGGTCGCGAGCCGCTTCGCCCTGCTGCAAACGCTCGAGCTGCCGGCCCCAGATCGAACATTCCTGTCCTGGTTTGGCGGCGCCCCTGGGATCGCCACCATCCTCGCCCTCCTCTCCCTGACGGCAAGCCCGGCGCCATTGCTTGAAGAAAGTGCACTTACCTATGGCGCGGTATGCGTGATTGTGGGGCTGTTCTCCGCGCGGCTCAGCTCGCGCCTCCTCACTCAACGTTTGGTGCACGCAACGGCCGCGGAGCGAAAACGTCATCGTTTCGGCACTGCATGATGCGCGCCCTCGCAAGAGTGTGATAGCCTTTCAAAAACCGAGAACAGCGTTGGGAGGGCAGGACAATCGAGCGGCATCTCATCGAAGTCTTAGATCGGCGCGGCGTTGCCACGCTGACCATCAATCGTGAAGGCGTCCAAAACGCGCTCGACGAAGGCCTGCTGGCCGATCTCACCCAAAGCATTGTCCGGTTGGCCCGTCGCAGCGATATCTGCGCGATTGTGATCACCGGTGCGGGCGAAGCATTTTGCGCGGGAACTGACATTGGCTGGATGAAGGACCTCTCAGAGGGGGCGGCCGCCAGTGACGTTCGGCGCTTGAGCAACCTGCTGTTCCAAATCCGCGGCTGCCCAAAACCCGTCATCGCCAAGATCAACGGCGCTGCCAGCGGTGCAGGCGTGGCACTGGCCGTCGCGTGCGACATGGCGGTGGCGCATGACGAAGCGCAATTCAGCCTCCCCGCGGTTCGGCTGGGCAATATCCCCGCGGTGATCGCGCCTTTCGTGATCGAGGCGATGGGCATGCATCAAGCCCGGCGATATCTGCTCACGGGCGAGACCTTCACCGCGCTGGAAGCAAGGCGGCTTGGCGTGGTTCATGCGGTCGCCGCCCCGCCGCAGCTTCACGCCACGGTGGACGCGATGATCGACGAGCTGTTGAAGGGCGGCCCGAGCGCGATCGCAGAGACGAAGATGCTGATCACCCGCTTTGGTGACTTGCCGCCAAGCGAACGATTGCTGGATGCCGCCGCGAAGGAGAGCGCGCGGGTGCGGCGTACGGATGAAGCAAGGGAAGGCCTTGCCGCCTTCATTGAAAAGCGCCCACCGAATTGGCGCCGTACCGAAGACACATAAGTCTCAGCCTCAATCGGGTCGCGCGGGCGGATCAACATCGCGCCGTGCCAAGGCATCGACTTTCGCCGACAAGGCATCAAGCCGATTGAGAATCTCGACCGTCTCCGCAGAGATCAGCGTCTCGGTGTCTTCGGACTCTTCTTCAACGACCCGAACGACAATCGCGATGAACAAATTGAGTAGCGTGAACGTGCCGACCAGCACGAAGGTGATGAAGAACAACCATGCAAAACGGTGCTCTTCACCGACCGCATCCGCGATGTCTCGCCAACCCTCTAGCGTGATCACCTGAAACAGCGTGTACATCGCAGTAAAGACGTCACCGAAATAATCAGGGTGCGTGCCACCATATAGCGACGAGGCAATCACGGCGAAGACATAGATCACAATCAGCGCGATCACCCCCACCGAGGCAATGCCGGGCACAGCGTCAAAGAGTGCTTTCACGACAGTCCGCATGCGCGGGATCGCCGTGATCACGCGTAACACACGGATGATCCGAAAAGCCCGCAATGCAGCAAAAAGATTCGAGGTTCCTAAGGCGCTGCCAACGATGATGACGAAGTCCGCCACGTTCCAGCCTGAGCGGAAGAAGCGGGTGCCATAGGCGAGCAGTCTGATGATCAGTTCGGCGAGAAAAAAGGCGACGAACGCCCGATCGATCCCGACCATCAAGGGCGCATCATGGCTGACTTCTGGGAAGGTCTCGATCCCCAGCACAATCGCGTTGAGGCAGATCATGGTGATGACTGTGCGTTGGAAGAGCGGTCTCTCCACGATCGCGCGCAGCTTCGCCCGCCAAGGCGTTTGCGGAAAAACGGCGTCGCCCTCCGCTACAGTCATGGTGTGCTCCCCATCATCGTCGATCCCATCAGCACCATCTTCAGGGATCGGTTAACTCAGCATTAACCGGCGCATTCAAACACATCCGATGGGCACAAAGGGAGGGAATTTCCAAGACGGTGCCCGCGGTGGGAGTGTCGCCACGGTGAAAAAAACACAGGCTCGCCCCCATTCGCGCCGAGCGAACAGTGGTTTATCATCGATCGTTTCGTTGGCCAAAAGGGTCGACGCCGCGACGAACCAAGTGCAAAGACGGTATATGCCCGCCGAAGACAGACCCTATGGCGCTGATGGCGACCGACGCGACCCGAAAAAGGGCGAACGCGTGGTTGTGCCTTTGAGCGGGCGCCGCGACGAGACGGCGCCAGACCATCAGGGCTATGGGCAAGATGCCATCTACGACGATAGCGCCGAGGGCTGGGCACCGTCCGCGCGAGCGATTTGGCGCGGGTCGCAAATCCTCGCCGCCGGGCTCTTCGTGGCATGGTTGATCGCGTGGCCCGCCGGCACAACCCTGGCGGATAGCAACGTGACGGGCACTTTTTCGTTGCGGCTGGGCTACAGCCCCACG
Source organism: uncultured Caulobacterales bacterium (assembly GCA_964342585.1). GTDB lineage: Bacteria > Pseudomonadota > Alphaproteobacteria > Caulobacterales > Parvularculaceae > Parvularcula. The sequence continues at coordinate 31,901 of CAYFHK010000001.1, forward strand.
CTTTTTCTCCTCGCCCTCACGACCTCTGGCTTGGTCCTGGGCGCAGGCTATGCCCTCGCCGCGGGCGTCCGGTTGGAAGCAGCGGCGCAGCGTTTGACGCGCTCGATCACCGCGGGCGCGTGGAGCCCAGGGTCTCATCAAAGCTCAGCGGCGCGCGCGCAGGTGTCGGCGCTGAACGAAGAAATCGATCGCGCCCTGCACCGTCTCGCTGAAGCGGAGAGCTTGATCCGGCAACAGGTGAAGGCCATCGACTCGGCTGGCGCGGCGATCGAGAAGGGTGCCGTCAAAAGCACCGAAAAACTCGAAAAAGAGCGCGAAGCGCTCATGTCGCTGGCCGAGGAACTAAATCAGGAAGCCGACGCCTTCGCCGACAAGATCGCCGAACGCTCAAAACTTTCCTCAAACGAACAAGAAGCGCTGGAGCAGCGGCTCGAGGAAAAAGAGCGTGAGCTCGATACACAACTGCGCCGGCTTGAAGCGGTCTCAGAAAAATCGCTCGAGCGGTATGAGCACTTGGCGTCGCTCATGGAAAACCGCTCTGACACCTTGGATGCTGCGAGTGCCGAGGCCAATGCGCGGCAGACCGCGCTTGCGTCTAAGATCGAGCAAAACACGCAGCGCCTCGAGGCAGCACAGTCTCAGCTCGCTGAACAATCGGCTCGGCTCGAGCAACTAATGAAGGACCAGCGCAAGCGCGCTGACCGGCTCGCCAAAACCGTGACAGAACAAGCGCAGAAGCTTGCGCCTCGGGCGCCGGAATTGACCCCAACCGGCGCCGAGCGCCGCAAGACCCCTTGGCGGGATATCCTCGCAACCGTCGAAGAAGCGATCCCTGCCCGTCCGCCCATGCGCGAGCCAGCAACCCCTGCCGACACCACACCGACCCCTGCCCCTGCGGCGCCTCGCGCCCGCGACAAGGTCGATCCGATGGATCGATTGATCGCCCGTATACAGAACTTCTCACTTGTGATGCGCACCCAGCTCTATGGCACGCCGGCACATGAGGATTTGGATCGGTTTGACCAGGGCGAGCGTCAGCTTTTTGCGCGGGATCTGACCACGAGGGACGCGGGAGAACTCAGACGCCGATTGGCGGACGAGCTCGAAAACAATGCCGTGTTCGAGCAACGCGTGCAGGAATTCCTACAAGACTTCGACACGATCCTAGAGCCGCTCTCCTCCGAGGAAGGCGGCGAAAGCGCGATCGAGACCTATCTGGCCTCGCCGCTCGGTCGGCTTTACGTGTTGACGGGATCAGTCGTCGGCCACTTCGCTTGACGCTTCGCGCGCAGCGACCAGCTCCTCCACCCAAGCCGCCAGCTCGTCGGTCGCTGAAGAAGCAGCATTGTTGAGCGCAAGCGCCGTTGGCCCCTGCCCGCTTCCCTGCAACGGCACTGTGGTTCGGATCGTTCGTGTGCCAAGCGTCACGCCACGCGCAGCAGCCAAACGCGCGTTTACTGTAATTCGGACGCGCGGCGTTGCCTCTGTGCGGTCGATATGAAATCCGCGAATGTCCGTATAAAGCAAATAGTCGGCCAGCGGCATTTGCGCCAAATCCGAAACTGCGACGAAGAGGTTTTCACCTTCGAGCCGCTGTTGAAGATAACGGCGCCATAAGATCGGCGCGCGGTCTGTCCACTCCGCGTCCTCGAGATAAGCGAATGCATAAGGCGCGGTCGCCACCGCCACCTTCGATGTGTTGAACACCGAGGCAGCTTCAGGGTCGGCAACGATCAGTGTGGCATCAAAACGCGGCGCTTGCGCGTCCCCGTTCTCCAAAGGAACAGCAAGCGCGATGCGCGGTGGTAGCTCCCCCGCATCAGGGATGAGCGAGATACAGCCAGACAAAAATGGCACCGCCAAAGCGAAAATCAGTCGTGAACGCATTACCGTCTCCTATTCGGTCGTCGGCTGACCTTGGCCAAGCAGGAACCGGGCAGGGTCACGGTCAAATTCAAGTAAGATGGCTTCCATCGTTGTGACAAGCCGGTTAGCGCGCACCAGCATGGTCACACCAGCGCCAAGGCCTTGTTGGGTGAAAGCTTCGATCGCGGGACGGTTCTCTTCGATGATAACATTCACCTCGTCGACCATTCGCTCAACGCCTGCCGCCGCATCGGAGAGATCCGAAAGCGTTGCCCGCGCCTCATCGTCCACAAGCGACTGCACATCTGTCAAAAGTCCATCGATGCGCGTCACAGAGCCATCAAGCTTTTCAGCGGCGCTGCGAAGCGACCCCGTGGTGACCGCGAAATTGTCGATGATCAGCGCGATTTCAGGTTCTTTGTCGGCCACAACATCCGTGATCGCCTCAATATCCTTGATGATGCGCGACACAGCCTCTGCATTTTCCTGATTTAGAAGCCGTTGGATGTTCACAACGATGTCGCCGGAGCTGTCGAGCACCGCCGCGATCCCGGTCAGGTCGGCGTCGATTTGCGGCACGCGGTCGCCGGAGACGTCTTTCAGCAGCGGCGCCTCGGGCGAACCCCCATTGAACTGAACTACGGCGAGACCAGTCACCCCTACGAGCTCCAACTCGACACGTGTATCCGTTTTCACCGGCGTGCCATCGGCAACGCGGACTAGAGCCAATGAGCGATTGGGGTCGTCTTCATCAAGACGAAGACGCTCCACTTCGCCAACCTTGATGCCGTTGAACAACACATTGGCGCCCTCTTCCAACCCTGAGATTTTTTGCCGGAAAACAATTTCGTACTCGTCATATTCTCGCTCGACACTGGTTAGCCAAAGCGTGAACAAGACGGCGAGAATGATGCCCCCCAGCATGAAGGCACCGATCAAGACGTAATGGGCACGAGTTTCCATAACGCTACACTCCTTGCCCGCTGGTTAGGCGCGCGGGCTCATCTCTTTCATTGGCGGACAGCGCGGCTCTCCCGCGCGGCCCGGCGAAATATTCTTGGATCCATGGGTGATCGGTGGTGCGAACCTCATCGATCGGCCCGACTGCGATTACCTGTTTCTCGGCAATCACGGCGACGCGGTCACAATCTCTATACAGACTATCAAGATCGTGGGTGATCATGAAAACGGTCAGGCCGAGCGCGTCGCGAAGATTGAGGATCAATTCGTCAAAACGCGCCGCGCCGATCGGGTCTAGGCCCGCCGTCGGCTCGTCCAGAAACAGAATCTGCGGATCCAACGCAAGCGCCCGGGCAAGGGCAGCCCGTTTCCGCATACCACCAGAAAGCTCAGATGGGTATTTGTTTGCCGCCGACAGATCGAGACCGGCCATGGAGATCTTCAGGCTCGCCACCTCTTCGGCGAGCTCATCGGAAATGTTCAAATGCTCGCGCAATGGCGCCATGACATTCTGGGCGACCGTCATCGACGAGAAGAGCGCGCCATCTTGGAAGAGCAGCCCGATGTCTTGGTTGAGGTCCGCGCGGTCTGCTTCGGTAATGTGCAGCATATCGCGCCCGAGCAGCTCAATCGTGCCGCCTTGCGGCGGACGTAAGCCAACGATCGCCCGCATGAGGACGGACTTGCCCGTCCCCGACCCGCCGACAACGCCAATGATCTCGCCTCGATAAACGTCTAGATCGAGACGATCGTGCACACGGAACGACCCGAATTGGTTCACCAGATCACGCACACGGATCACCACGTCATATGCGGGTTTTGGTAGCACTAGATCCCCATTTCCAAGAACAGCATGGCGAACAAGGCATCGATTAAGATGACGAGGAAGAGCGACTGCACGACAGCAATCGTCGTTCGGCGACCAAGATCCTCGGCCGAGTTCTCCACCATCATGCCGTGGTAACATCCGACCACGGAGATCACGAAAGCAAAGAAAGGCGCCTTCACAAGGCCAACGAAGAGGTTATCGACGACGATCACTTCCTGTGTGCGGCCGATGAACAGCTGGAGCGGAATATCCAGCGCCAACCATCCCACAAGTGCACCGCCGGCAAGGCCCAAAAAGGCTGAGAGAAACGCGAGAATTGGGACGGTTGCGATCAGTGCTAAGGTGCGCGGAATGACAAGCGCGTCGAGCGGATCGATGCCCATAACGGTCATCGCATCGATTTCTTCACGGAGCTTCATGGAGCCGATCTGCGCGGTGAACGCGCTACCTGAGCGGCCCGCGATGAGAATGGCGGTCAGGATCACGCCAAATTCCCGAAGCACGGAAATGCCAACGAGGTCCACGGCAAAAACCGAAGCGCCAAAGTCAGCCAAGACACGCGCGCCCATAAAGGCGACCACCGCACCGATCAAAAAGCTCATCAGGCCGATGATTGGGATGGCGTTCAGCCCCGCCTCTTCCATGTGATAAACCATGGGCGTCGCGCGGAAACGGCCCGGATGCAAAAAGGTCGATCCGATCCGCGAGCACACGGCGCCGATGAAGCTCAAAATGCTCAACGCATCGCGACCGACACCGAAAGTGCCCCGGCCCAGACGATCAAGCAAAAGGATGAAGCCTGGCCCCGATTTCGGGTTCACGTCACATGGTGCCATGTGCATCACGGCCTGCTCGAGGAGCTGGTCGTATCGGGTCGTGCTATTCGAAAAGCCGCGCAGCGGCGCGTTGTCGTCAGCGCGCGCCCCGCATTCGCGCATCACCCGCTGCAGCATCATGGCGCCGGCTGTGTCGAGATCACCAACATCGGTCAAATCGATCTCTAAGCCGCGATCGAGCGTCTTCTCGGCAAATCGGCGCAGCTTTGTATCGAGCGCAGGCAGCCCCGCGCCCAAGGTCCAATCCCCTCTGGCGAAAAGCCGAAAATGCCCATCCTCTTCGACGGTTTCGAACGCCGCGCTACTCATCTTGCGCCCAATCCATTTGCCGTTTCTGCTTCGGTTCAAATGTCAATACAATAGATTCACCATGCCACAGGAAACTGAACGGGCCATGAAAACTTGCGCAACCGCGCGAAAGTAGATGAAAAATGAGTGCAATCGGGCCACCATAGGCGGGTATTAACTCTCCCTCGCTATCACGCCGATGCCGCACGCAAGGCTCTCATGTTCGAACAACGTCTTCAGCAGCGATTGAGGTTATTGGTCGTCCTTCCGGCGGTCCTTATCCTTTTGATCGCAGGCAATAGCCTGACAACCGCGCAATCGCCTGACCAGCTTTGGCGTGAGCGGGTATTCGACGTGTATGGCCGCATCCATCCGCGGGCCCTGGCGCCATCCGACGATGTCGCTGTGATAGACATAGACTCAGAGAGCCTCCAGGAAATTGGCCCGTGGCCATGGCCACGTACGGCTATTGCTGGCCTCGTCTCAGCCGCAACAGCCGCGAAGGCAGAGGCCGTGGTGGTCGCGCTGCCGCTTGAAGGGCTAGATCCGCTCTCCCCCGAAGTGGTTGCACGATATTGGCGCAGCTATGACGACAATGGCGATGCTGTCCGCCTGATCGGCCAATTGCCAACAACCAATGCGGCACTTGCCGCTGCCGCCGCTGAAGGCGAGACGGCCCTTGGTGCAGGTCGACATTTCCTTGACGAAACGCGGTGGACCCGCACCGGGCTGGAAGGTGAGGATTGGGCAAAAGGCGGCGGTACTGCCTTTTTTTCCCTGCCCGCAGCACCCATCCTCGACGAAGTCGACCCAGGTTTTGGTGAAACCGGCCTCGTTTCCGTTCTCACCCTGCCAACCGGACCTGATGGCCGCGTTCGGCGTTCGCCGCTGATTTGGGCGATTGGCGATCGCCCTGCGCCATCTGTTGCCCTCGCCGGCACCATTTTCAGCCAAGGCGCGGTGACCCTCGTGCCTGCCGATCGGCGGCTCAAGGTCGGCGGCCCGCCCCCGGCTGAATTGGCGGTTGGCGATCAACGCATTCCGCTCGACGTGGAAGCGGGGGCGCGCCTCTGGTTGCCGCAAGATCTCGAGGTCACCAAAATCCCCGCATGGCGTGTACTGATGGACGGCGAAGGATGGACGAGCACGTTGGCCGGTCGCACCGTCTTCATCGGGGAGAGCGTTTCAACGAGCGCAATGGTCGAGCTTTCACGCGGGCCACAGCCCATCGCCTCGGTGCATGCATTATTGTTAGATCAAATCCGCGCTGGCGACATTCTTGTCCGCCCCGGCTGGGCGGGGCCCATCGAAGCGCTGGGTGCCCTCCTCCTGGGCGCAGGCGCCGTCGCTGCGGCGATTTTCCTTCGTCCCATCAGCACGCTGATTCTCAGTGTCGGTCTGAGCTTGGTCGTTTTCTCCGCTTCCTTTGGGGCCTTCCAACAATCCGGTATCCTGGTTGATCCCTTGCCGCCGGTGATGGCAATGCTCGGCGGCCCCCTCGCCGTGCTAGCCATGGTGGTGGGCAACATCCTCATCCGAGACGATGCCGTGCGCGGCGCCTTTCATGGCGCGCTGCCCGCCGGCACCATGGCGAAGCTGCAATCTCGCAATGGGACGAAATTGCTCCGCGGTGTCCGTCGGCAAGTCACGGTACTGTCCTGCGGATTGCGATTGCCAGAAACGGTGATTGCCAGATTTGAGGGGCGGCCGGATGATTTCATCCGCTTCACCGCCGCCGCGAATGATGCCCTGCGTCGGACCATTCTCGCCCACGGGGGCACCGTCGATTTCGGTGAAGACGGTCGCCTCTTGGGATATTGGAATGTGCCCGAACAAACCGAAGATCAGATCGAGAAAGCCTGCGCTTGCGCGCTGAAAATGATCGATGACGTCAACGCGTTGAGCGAAAACGTCCAAGCGGCAGCCTTTGCGGGCTCTGGCACGGATGAAGGTTTTGCCGAGGGCAGCTTGGAGATCGGCCTGGCCTCCTCGCCTTGTTTTGCGGGCCCTGTCGGTCGCGGCAATCGCAACCGCTATGCCGTGCTCGGCGAGGCGGTGAAGTTCGCGAGCGCCCTTCGTCAGCGCGCGCCATCCTATGGCCCCGCGATTATCACGGACGACACGGTCTTTGATGGGCTGCGCCATCACTACGCATTCTTGGATCTCGACGTGGTCAAGACCACTGAAAAAGCGCCCGTACGGACAATTTATGGCCTTGTCGGCAATCCGTTTTTGAAAGCCTCAAAGGCTTTCCGTCAGCTTGCGGACACGCAGCGCGAGCTGGTTTTGGCTTGGCGCCAAAACGACCTTTCGGCAACGACGGTGCAGCTGCAGAAGCTGCGCGGCATTCCCGGCGTGCCTGACGCCTATATCGAGCTGTTCGAGCAGCGCCTGGCCGAGGCGCGCGCCAAATCGCAAAGCGAGATGGCCAAAAGCGAACCCGCCGAAGTGCTGGCCATCTGAGATCGCCCAAAGCGCTGCGCCGCAGGGATAGCTTGTTGTTTCGTGCGAACGCTGCGATTCTTCAGCATTGGTCGATGGTGACTTCGATGAACGCAGTGGCATTTCAGCGTGAGGATCAGCGAGCGGCCCTTTTGGCCGAGGCGCGCGCGATGCTTGCTAGTGGCGGGCCCGACAACATCAAGGCGCGGTTGCTCGCGTCGCGCTGCGCTGTCTCCGTGGGCACCATCTATAACCTCTTCGGCGATCTCGATGAGTTGAAGCGGCAATTGGTCGAAGATCTTGTCGCGGAATTGGCCACCGCCATTGCGCATGAAGAGAATGAAATGCCCACCGAGGGGGTTCGCCCGCTCGATCGTCTCTTGCGCCTGAGCCGGCTTTATATCGATGAGGTGGCCCGCGACTTGGTCACTTGGGCGGGCTGTTTTGACATCGCCCAGCGCGTGCCCATCCGCGCTTGGCATCAAGACGGGCATTTGGCGCAATTGATGACGGGACCGATCGCGGCGTTCCCCGGCGCCGCCTCACCCACGAGACGCCAGATTGCGGCCGAGGCAGCGTGGTCGACCATATATGGGATGGTTATCGCCGCGATAATCAACCGCGAACTGCCCCACCAGAAGCAGGCTGTGCGCACAAGGATGGAATTGACGCTAAGGGCGCTCGCAGGCTCGCTCGCGTCGCCACCGTTTAGCGTTACGAGTTGAAACGATTCTAAGGCGCTTTGTGTTGCTTACTCAACGCCGGCGCCAAAGCGTGTGGGCGCGGACGTGGCCCATTGATCGCGACCCGTATCATGCGCAGCACGCATGGCAACCAGATCCGCTGTGTGCGCAATATCTGTGATCGTCTGCGTAAAAGCGTCACGAATAACCTGCGCTTCGGCTGCTGAGACTTGCGCGCCTGAACGCTGCAGTAGCTCGAGCGCGCGGACGTAGACGGTCCGACATTCACGCGCTTCGCCGATGGCCGTTTCCAGCGTTGAGATGTCTGCAGGTAGCGGCTGAAGCGCCGCCAGGGCCTGGCGTCCCGCTTCCGCCACACGACGAGCATCGGCCAAAGAGCGATCCGCATCGGCAATAATTTGCGCCACAGGATCGCCTTGAGCAGCGGCAACACCGGCCAAGTACTGATCAATCAACCGATCCCGATCGGTTTCCAAAACCGGGTTGAACAACACCGACAACATGCTGCCTTCGGCGCTGCGACCCCAGGGTTGATCCGCCAGCGCGTTTGCCGCTTCGACAAGGGCGATGCGCTCAGAAAGGCGATGTGGATTTTCGGCAATTTCGGTTGTCTGGAAGCCGGGGACGTTGACTTTGACCGACGCACAGGCCGAGAGACCCATTGTCAGCACAATACTCAATACAAGGTGACGCTGCCACCGTGACGATCGCATAGATGAATCCCTGCCCAAGCCCAAACGCCCCCGTTTCTTCCTCTGGCCGAAATCTTTTAACCCAAGGCAAACGACGCGCCGCTGAGTCTTGTTGAAGTCTCAGCGATTGTTAAACCGTAACACACTTATCCGAATTGCTAACCCCCCGCGACGCTTGAATGACCCAAAAAAATCTCTATCCGCCGCTCGATCCTCTCGAGCGGGGCCGCCTCGCCGTCTCGCCGCAGCACGAAATCTACTATGAGGTTTGTGGCAATCCGCGAGGAAAACCAGTGGTGGTGTGCCATGGCGGGCCTGGCGGTGGCTCAACGCCGTCAATGCGTCGGTTCTTTGACCCTGAGCAATACCGGATCGTCATCTTTGATCAGCGGGGCTGCGGCAGATCGACACCCCACGCATCGCTTGAGGACAACACCACCTGGCATCTCATCGAAGACATGGAAAAGCTGCGCGAGCACCTCAGCATCGAGAGCTGGCAAGTTTTCGGCGGCTCCTGGGGCTCCACGCTTGCGCTGGCCTATGCGATCACGCACCCCGACCGCACAAGCGAGTTGGTCTTGCGCGGGATTTTCACGCTGCGGCGGTCAGAGCTGCTTTGGTTCTATCAAGAAGGCGCGAATTGGCTCTTTCCCGATGAGTGGGAGAACTTCATTGCGCCCATTCCCGAGGCCGAACGCGACGACCTGATGGCGGCCTATTACCGCCGGCTCACCGGAGATGACCGCGCCGCGCAAATCACCTGCGCCAAAGCGTGGTCCGTTTGGGAGGGCAGCACCGTCTCGCTTTTGCCGTCGCCCGAGCGCGTCTCAACCTTTGCCGGCGAACAGTTCGCCCTCGCCTTCGCCCGCATTGAATGCCATTACTTCGTGAACGGCGGATTTTTCGATAGCGACGACTGGATCATCGCCAACGCCGACAAGCTGAAAGATATCCCCGGTGTTATCGTGCAAGGACGATTTGATGTCGTCACTCCCATGAAGACCGCCTGGGAGCTTCACAAAGCGTGGCCCAACAGCCTCCTTCGCGTCATCCCCGATGCTGGTCATGCGGCAAGCGAGACCGGCATCGTCGATGCGCTCGTCACCGCAACGGACGTTTTCGCCAGGCGATGAGGCCGCTCATGCGCCGCTCACGAAAGAAGCGGCGCGAGCACGGCACCGTAGATAAGGACGGCGACCACAAAAAGCGGTGCCACATAGCGGCACAAAAACTGCCAGACCTTGAACGTCCGCTCTGAGGTGAAGCCGAGCTCCTCGCGCGCCGCAGTCGTCGACATCACCCAACCGGCAAAGATCGCGATACATGCCCCGCCAAACGGCAGCATGATATTGTTCGTAAGCGAATCAAACGCGTCGAGCATGGTCATGCCGCTGAAGACCGGGATAAAGCCTAAGGGCTCCCAGCTATTGAAGAAGGTGTCGCGGGCGACCTCTGCCCCGGTGACGGGATCTATCATGGTGGTCGGCACTTGGCTCAGCGCATGACCTGTGCCGATCAAAAAGGCCATCAATCCGATGGCGATCGATCCAATCACCCGCCGCCGCGCCTTTGCCTCAGCCGGAATGTCGATATCCCCATCGGTGAGCGCCACCCCGGTTTCCATCAATGCGATGAGCGAGGTCAGCGCCGCGAACAAAGTCATGATGAAGAACGCGATGGCGAACAGGGCCCCAAAGGGCATCTCATGGAAGGCCAGCGGCAAGGTCAGGAATAAGAGACCAAGCCCCGCACCCGTCTCCTGAAGTTCGGCCGCCGCGATGGGGAAGGCGAAGATGATCGGAAAGATCGCCAAGCCCGCCACCATGGCCACGCCCGTATCTGTTGCAGCGACGATGCGCGAAGAGCTCGGGATGTGATCATCCGCATTCATATAGATGCCGTAGGTGAGCATCATGGTCGAGCCGAGGCTGAGCGAGAAAAAGGCTTGGCCGATGGCGCTGAGCAGGATGGAGCCATCCGTCAGCGTGGCGCCCAGGCGGGCGAAATCCGGTTTGAACAAGAAAGAAAGCGCTTCGCTGGCATTGCCGCTGATCAGCGAAAAGCCGGCCAGGAAAACAAGCAACGCGAAGAAGATCGGCATCAAAAACCGCGCGGCGATCTCGATGCCGCCTTTGATGCCTCGCGAGATAATGAACACCGTCACAGCCATGAAAATGGCATTCATGAGGATCATCCGTTTGGGCTCTGACAAGAGTCCGCCCAGTTGGCCGCGAATTTCCTCATCAGACATGCCGGCGAACGCCGGCCCCGCAATCGCCCCAATACCCTGCTCGCCGATGCTCGCCATCAGATCGCCGAGGGAGACGATCACGAAATGCAGCACCCACCCGGCGAGCACGGAATAAAATGTCACGATCATGAAGCTAGCAAGAATGCCGACCCACCCGATGATGGCCCAGGCGGGGGTCGCCCCCTGAACCTTCGCAAGCCGGGTGATTGCCGCGACGGCAGACCCCCCGCCCCGACGCCCGACCATGAGCTCGGCCATCAACACCGGCAAACCGATGAACACGATACATAAGAGGTAAACGAAAACGAAGGCGCCGCCCCCGGTGTCGCCTGCCACGTAAGGAAAGCGGACCAAATTCCCAAGGCCGACCGCGGAGCCAACGGCCGCAAGGATGAATGCGGTCTTGCCGGACCAATGCTCTTGTGCGCTTGCGCCGCTCGCTAAAGCCATAAATCCCTCGTCCCTCGTGTAAAATCCGCCCCCAAACTCGGCGGAATTAGTCAATCTTTTACGCGTTCTAGCAATACTTCGCCAAAGCTATCAAAGGGCCGTTTTGCGCGTGCCCCGAGAAAATTGGCTGTTCGAGGAGCAAAGAGCGACATGGCACAAGCGCAAGTCATCGACGAAGATCAACTTGGCGGGTTAGCCGAGGCTGCTGGTGCCGACGCCGTCCGCGCGATCCTCGAGGCATATTGGGAATCTACGGAAACGCTTTCGACTGAGTTGGTCGCCGCAGCTGAAGCGGCAGACGCGTCAAACATCGCACAACTCGGTCATGCCCTGAAAGGCTCGTCGGCCAATATCGGCGCCGCATTGATGGCGCTGCGCGCGCAGGCCATTGAGGTCGCGGCCAAAGCCGGCGATGTGGCCGCTGTGCGGGAAGCGGTGAGCGCAATTCCTGATGATATCGAGCGCACGCGTCACGCCATCGACAATTTGCTTGCCCGCGTCGGCTAATCTGGCGAACGCTCGTTCTCACCTAAACCATTTTTGGAAGCGCATCCCTCACCGCCAACTTGGCGTGCGGAGCGTGTCTTGATGCCGGTGGATCCAAGTGCACATGACGAGGCCAAAGCCCGCCATGATCGCCAGCATCACCGTACCCCCATATGACACGAGCGGCAGCGGCACCCCAACAACCGGCGCCAGCCCCATCACCATGCCGGTGTTCACCAGCACATACATCACCAGCGTCATGGCCACCCCCATGCTCAGGAGGCGACCGAAATGGCTTTTTGCCGAAATGGCAATCCGCATGGCGACGACGAAGGTAATGAAATAAAGCGCCAAGAGGCCGAGCGTGCCGATCAGGCCGAATTCCTCGCCGAAGATCGTGAAAATAAAGTCCGTATGCTTTTCAGGCAGAAAGCCGAGCTGGCTCTGCGTGCCTTCCATAAAGCCTTTGCCTTCGACACCGCCGGAGCCGATCGCAATCTTTGACTGGTTGGGGTGGAAGTTGGCGCCAAGCGGATCGTATTCGGGATTGAGAAATGCCGTGACCCGCTCGATCTGATAGGCCTTAAGAAGACCCGTTTGGATGGCACCGACAATACCCGCGAGGGCGCCAAAGATCCCAAGAACGATCCATTGCCAGGCAAGCCCAGCCATCAGCACCACGAACACACCGGAGAAACCAAGCAGCAATGCTGTGCCTAGATCCGGCTGCAAAAAGACAAGGCCGGTTGGAATGGCGATCATCGCCATCGGCGGGATCAGCCCAAGCACCGTTGAGACCTTCTTGTACTCAAGCCCGTGATAGTAGCGCGCCAAGGCCAAAACCAGGGCGATCTTCATCATCTCCGATGGTTGGAGTTGGAAGCCACCTAGGCTGATCCAGCGTTGAGCCCCATTGTTCATAACACCGATCATCGGCACCAAGAGCAGCAAGAAGAGCGTCGCTGCGTAAATCGGATAGGCCGCCGAAAGCCAATAGCGTAGCGGCGTGACCGCCACGGCCACAAGGATGATCGACGCGAAAGCGAAGCGAATGAGATGCCGTGACGCGTAAGGCGTCCAACTCCCCTCCGCCACCGAATACAGTGTCATCACCCCAATTCCAGCGATCGCAACCAGCAAGAATAGCAGCAAGAAGTGCATCCGCATCAGACGTCCGCGGACACCCAATCGTGTTTCAGGAAGCGAAATGGCCGGAGACATCAGCGCCTATCCCTCCTGGTCCAGACGAAACGCGACACGCTCGTCACGATCTTCCTGGCCAGGTCGCCAAAGAGGATGTTTCGTCCGATCAGCGGGGTCTTTATCAAGCACGGCTTTCATCAAATCTCGCGCACGAGGTCCCGCTGATCGTGAGCCGGAGCCGCCATGCTCGATCACCACCGCGCATGCGTAACGGGGAGAGTCTAACGGAGCGAAGGCGACGAAAAGCGCGTGGTCGCGTTGCGCCCAGGGCAATTCGTGGTTTTGGAAAGGCCGACCCGTTTTTGGGTTCACTTGAAGCGCGCGAATTTGCGACGTGCCGGTTTTCCCTGCCATGCGATAGTCCGGCATCAGCGAGGATCGCGCAGCAGTGCCCCACTCATTGACCACTTGGTCCATCCCCTCGCGGACGGCATCGAGCATTTCGCCTTCCGCATAGAGTTCTGGAAAAGCGGGAAGCGGATAGAGCTCATCACCCGCGCCGCGTAGGATGCGGGGCGTGACTTTCCGGCCCGTGGCGAGCCGCGCAGACATCACGGCCAATTGCAGCGGCGTCGAGGTGACCGCCCCCTGACCAATGGCAACCGAAAGCGTCTCCCCAGGAAACCAGATTTGGTTCTCCGGCTGCGTCCGATAATAGTCACGTTTCCACGCGCGGCTCGGGACCGTGCCAGATACCTCACCCGCAATGCCCAGATCGTAAGTCTGTCCGAGCCCGAACCGTTCGGCGACATCTGCGATCGCATCGATATCGACGCGCGTCGCCAGCTGATAAAAGTAGACATCGCAAGAGTGCTTGATCGCGCCGCGCATATCGACCGATCCGTGTCCCTCACGTTTCCAGCAATTGAAACGCCGCCCCCCATAGGGCATCCCGCCCGAGCAGTGAAAACGTGTGCTCGGCGATATCCCCTGCTCTTGCGCCGCGATGGCAGTGAGTAGCTTGAAGGTTGACCCTGGAGGATAGGCGCCGCGCAGAGGCTTGCACCACATCGGCTTGAGGGGTGAGGTTTCGAGACTGCGCAGCGTGCGGGAGTCAGCGCCCAGCGCGAAGATGTTCGGGTCGAAGGACGGCGTCGACGCCATGACAATGATGTCGCCGGTTTCTGTATCAATGACGACCGCCGCGCCACTGATCGCGCCGGGCCCTTCTGTTCCCTCCGGATACTCTTCGTAATCCGTCGACAGAATTTCGTGGGCCTTTTGCTGCAATTCGAGATCGATCGTCAGCGCGAGGCGGTCACCCTGCCGCGCGCGGCCACTCTCAGAGCCGGCGCCAATGATGCGGCCTGAGGCATCGATCTCATCGAACCTTGTGCCTGCCGCCCCGCGCAGCTTTGCGTCGTGGGTCGACTCAAGCCCGAGCTTGCCAATCTTGAACCCTGGTTGGCGGAAGAGAACGCGCTCGATCTCGTCGCTCGCGCGTTCGAGGTCTTTGACATCGGCCGTGCCCACATGGCCGACAATCGGCGCCACGGATTCGCCTGCGGGATAGAATCGCATCTTGCCGACCTCGGGCACGATCCCTTCAAGGTGCGGACGATGAAAGTTGACGGCCGAAAAGGCGTCCCATTCGAGATCTTCGACGACCTGCACGGGGATGAATGGCGTGTTTTTGCTGTTGGCGATCTCGCGCAACAGTCGGTCCCGCTGTGCCGTGGTCAGCGGCAAGACTTCCTCTAGCTCGGCAATCGACGCGGCCACGTCCGAGGTTTTCTCAGGAATGAGCAGCACGCGGAAGTTCTGACGACTTGTTGCGATGGCATTGCCGTATCGATCGATGATCTCGCCACGAAGCGGCACCACGACGCGCTGCTTAAACCGGTTGTCATCGGCCTTGGCGAGGAACTCCTCATACCGGCGCACTTGCAAATCGTAGAGCCGCGCCGAGATCCCGCCAAAAAGCACGAAGACACCGCCAGCGGCGAGGGTCGCTCGCCGCGTGAACGTCAAATGCCGTTGCGTATCAAAAGGTTCGACCTTCATCAGGCGGCTCCTGGGGCCCGCGCAGCCCGCTCGCGCAGATAAAAGAAGAGCATCGCTGCCAACCGGTAAACGGCGATGGTCATGAATAATTGGTAGATAAGCGGCAGCATTGGCAGCCATCCGCGTGCCAGAAGCGATTGCTCCACCCAGATGAGGCCGCCCACGCCCAACACGGCGACCGAAAAGGCAAGCCACACCACGCGCTGCAGCCGGCCATGCAGGTAATCAGATTGGCTGGTTACCAAGAAATGCAGCACCAAATAGGCTGACGGCCAAACCCCAAGCGCCGCACCATAAAGAAGATCATGCAGCAGCCCGCAAAAGAAAAGCACTGGCGCAGGCAAGGCTTCGGGTTCGTAGTTTCCATACAGAAAAATGATGATGAACGGCAGGATCGGCATGGGGAGCAGCCCGCCAAGAAGCCGAACCGGCACTTCCATAACCAGAATCGAAAACACCAGAGCCAATGTGGGGCCCATGGAGATCAACACTTTACGCAAACGCGAGACGTCAATCATCGGTGCCCGTCTCCGCCACCTCGACGCCTGGAAAATCGAAATCGACCACCCGGACGAGATCTGGGGTGCGTTGGTTCGAATAGAGTTTGACGCGGATCTGGCCGCCGACCATCCGATCAACCTCGCCCACCGCAATGCCACGCGGCAAGACACCGCCCGCCCCTGAGGTGACGAGACGTGTGCCGGGGGGGATCGTCCCAATATCGTCGGTCTCGAAGAATTCGAGAACCGGTGCCGAGGTGGCGCGACCTGATAACAACGCGTCGATCTCCATATCCTCGATCACCACGGGGATGGAGCTGGCATAGTCCGTGAGCAAAAGAATACGGGAGGCGTCCCTACCGGTGGTTACAACGTGGCCAAGCAGCCCCCCATCATCAATGACCGCGCTGCCCGATTTCACCCCCGTGTCGCGACCTGCACTGATGATCAAGGCATGATCGTAAGGGCCATTGTTCTCGCCGATCACTTGCGCATCGATGTAATCCGCGGGCTCGGGCAGCTGCGTGTCCAAAATGGTCTCGTAGTAGGCAATGCGGCGACGCAACGTCATCGCTTCCTGCATCCACAGGCGCAGATCCGCGTTCTCTTGGCGGAGCCGCTTATTCTCCGCGCGCAAACGGAAATAGTCGTCCACGCCGCCCATCCGATTATTCACGTAGCGCACGGGCGCGTTCAGCACTGTCAGCACCGGCGCAAAGGTATCAAGCACGGTCTCGCGTGCTTTCTCGAACACTGAGGCTTGCGCGCCGTACAGGCTGAACAAGATCATGAAAAAGGAGAAAGCCAGGAAAAAGAGCGTGCCGAAGCGCCGCGTTTCCCGTCGACGCCCCCAGCTTTGCCGTATTTCACCCAGCACTAACATCTTCAATCCACGGCTTGGCTGACGGGCAAATGGCAAGGCACCCTGGCCCGTAAAGGCTGCAATGACCCTGACCGATTGCAGCAAATGATCCAGGGCGCAAAAATACGCGTGTTGCCCAAGGGGTGACAAGGGCCCATGCGCTCAATTCCCGCTTATCCTGCGGAAGAGAGCGCGTTCCGCATACGCACATTCTCGAGCACGGCTCCGGTACCGAGCGCCACGCAAGACAACGGGTCTTCGGCGATCGAAACGGGCAGACCGGTCTCGTCCCGCAGCACTTGATCCAAATTCTTCAACAAGGCCCCACCGCCCGTGAGCATGATGCCCGTGTCGACGATATCTGCCGCCAGCTCAGGCGGCGTGGCCTCGAGGGCAACTTTCACCGCCTCAACGATTTGGCTGACCGGCTCGCGCAGCGCATCGCACACCTGGCGTGCGGAGATTTTTACTTCCTTCGGCACGCCATGCATCAGGTCGCGGCCTTTGATGGTGATGACTTGCTCGGCCATCTCGCCGACAACTTTCGCCGACCCGACCTCTTTCTTGATCCGCTCAGCTGATGATTCGCCGACGAGCAGATTGTACTCGCGGCGAATATAGGAGACGACCGCGTCATCCATTGTGTCGCCGCCAACGCGAACCGAACGCGAGTAAACAATCCCGTCGAGCGACAACACGGCCACCTCGGTCGTGCCGCCACCGATATCCACCACCATCGAGCCGGTCGGCTCTGACACAGGCAGATTCGCCCCATAAGCCGCCGCCATCGGCTCTTCGATTAAATCGACGCGACGGGCGCCAGCGGACAATGCCGATTCCATAATCGCGCGCCGCTCAACGGCTGTGGCGCCTGACGGCACACAGATCACGATGCGCGGGCTCGCGAAGGAGCGCCGGTTATGCACCTTGCGGATGAAGTGGCTGATCATCGCTTCTGCGACTTCGAAGTCTGCGATCACCCCATCGCGCATCGGGCGAATGGCCTCGATCGCGCCGGGGGTTCGCCCAAGCATTTCTTTGGCTTCATTGCCCACGGCCCGCACAATCTTGCGCCCGTTGCGCGTTTCAATGGCCACAACGGATGGCTCGTTCAGCACAATGCCGCGGCCTTTGACATAGACCAGCGTATTCGCCGTGCCCAAATCGATCGCCATATCCGCCGATAAAATTCCGAATAGTGAAGACAACATCGCGCACTACACTTCTTAAAGGGGGAAGACTCTGGCACGCCCAGAGCGTCCCAATTTGATCGCCCTGGTGACCACTATGCCGGCGACGCCCTTATTTATGGTAAAAACCGAGCAGGATTCCTGAAGAACTGGCAAGAAACTATTCAGGGCCCAATCCCTTTAGCGTTGTCCGCCGCAGCCGCATATAGATTCGCCTGACGAACAGCAAAAACAACAGCCACACAACGATCAGCCCAACAATAATTGCGAGATCTTTGATGTCGCGACTTTGGAAGAAGCCCACCAGCTCGTCCACCTGTTGGGTGAAGACCGAAATGAATAGGATTTTCGGCAAAATGCCGATGCCGGTGCCAACCCAAAATTTCCAGATGGCGATGTTCGCCGCCCCGCAAATGGCGTTGATGACAATGAACGGCGCGGAAGGGGTGACGCGCACAATCATACTGGCCAACAGCCCGTGATGGCGGACGACCTCGATCATCGTGGCAGCGCGGCCGGCACTCAAATTCTTCACGAAGCGTCCACCGAAGATGTGCCCCAGCATGAATGTCAGGGTGGAAGAGCACATCGTGGCGATCCAGGCGTTCACGGCGCCATCCCGCGCGCCGAAGACCGCCACCGTGCCCGCGATGAGGAGCGTTTGCGGAAACCCCGTCAGGGCGAGCGCACAGAAAACCGCGATCACGCCGATGAGCGCAAAAGGACTCTCCTCCACCTTGAACATGATGTTGTTGATCGCAGCCTGATCGAGCCCCAACCACTCAATGCCGTAAAACAGCATCAAAACGACGAAGCCCAACAGCGCGAGGGTGACCCCGAGCGATGTCGCTGCCCGAGCGTCCATATTGTTGAGAAACCGGCCGATCCGCCTGAACAGCGTAAACATTCACCCTCACACCCGCGCGCCTACTGGCCAATGCGCATCAACAGCCGCTTATTTTCATCGATTCTACGGCTGCGCCGCGTCCGCCTGTTGAGCGGCTTCATATTCCTGCAATAGCTCAGGCGTCGACAAGAATTCCATCGCCTCATCGGTGCCGGCCTGCGTTTGTGCCTGACTAAGCAGCTCATCGCTGGAGGGCCGATCGAGCCCGATCGGTTCAAATATCCGACGGAAAATGCCCGGCGTCAGCGCAGTGAGCGTGTTCACCGAAATCGTCGGGCCCGCTGCCGGGCCGTCAATCCCATACGCAAAAGCAACCAGCCCCTCGCCTTTGCGCGAAACAAACAGATCGCCCAGGCCAGGTAAATTACCGAAAAAACTGTTCACCCCGTAAACGGGGGCGACGGCGCCAAACAGATCAATGTCGCTGCCGTTGAGCGCTAGTGATCCATTGGCCGAAATGCCAAGCGACGAGCCGGTAAGCCGCACATCGACCAACCGCAGCTCGCCGTCGCCCAACTGCAAATCGCCTTTGAAATCCGTGAAGGCGAGCCCTTCACCATTCACGGCATTGGCGAAGCCGTCGAGCGAGCCGATCGACAACAATTTGGCCACGAGCGGCGCGTTTTGGATTTCGATATCCGCGGCCTCGAAATGCCCGACCATCGGCCCCTGTCGCAGCGCGGTCGCTTTCAAGAACGCCTCCCCGCCGGTCACAGAGGTGACCCCGGACAAGCCGGTGACAAGCTGGCCGAAACGATCAGTGGCAATATGGATATCGCGACCAAGACCGGCGGGATTATCCATCACGGTGATGCCCACCATGCCTGTTTCATCAAGCGCAGCAGCTGCATCCAGCTGACGCAGGCCTCGCGCATCTAACTGACCCCGTGCCTCTAGACTTTCTAAGCTTAGACCATTGCGTAGCTCGATCCGCTCGAGTGACGCATCGATATTCACGACCCCGCCTTCATTTGTCGGCTGCGCCTCAGGATCGGGCGTACTCGGCTGGTTCGTCAGCTGCTCTAAAATGGGGACCGCATTTAAATAAGTGCCGCTGACCGTCAGCCCGAAATCCTCCGCCGCCCGGCTGAGGCGCACGGACAAATCTGAGACGCCCTCGATGTAGAGCCGCGGCAGGTCGAGCTCGAGTAAGCCGCCCTCGGACGAAAATCGCGCTCCGCCTTCCACATTGGCAGAGGATGTGCTCAGCTGCATGGTCTCGGCGAGGATGGGGCTCTCCGCGCTTTCGCGGGTGATCACGACGCGCGCCTCACCGTCTTCGCCAATTTCCTTTACCGGTGTCCCCGGAGTAATGGCCAAGCGGGCCTCGGCCAAGTCAGCGGCAATTTCGATACGATTGAAAAGATCTTTGTTCCCGGTAGCGGTGACGGTGGTATCGACAAAGCCATTGAAAAATCGCCTGATCGGCAACCCAACTGCATCGGCAGCCCACGGATCAAGCCGCGCCCGTGCCCTCAAATACACAGGCTCGCTCTCGTCAAAGCCCCGCCGCCAAGTCACGTCAGCTGGCACGCCCTCCACCACCAACGTGCCGGCGATCGTCAAATCATCGCTGGTGAGAATAACGTCACCAACACCTTCCGTCGCACGGAGATTTGGACCAATGCCGTCGATCGTCAGCTTACCAAAGGTCCCTTTCCCGCTAAATCCATAGTCTTCGAGCGGCACGAAGCTGAGAAGTGGACGACTCACCTCCAGCGAAAAGCGACCCTCCCCACTGAACTGGGACGGCTCCAGCCCCGCTTTGGTGAGATAACCGAGCGGCTGTTCGTTGAGAATGGTGAGAATGTCGAGCAATTCGCCCGCAAACTGTGCCTTGAAGATCGCAGGCGCCCCCTTCGGCACGAATTGATCCATCTCGATGGCCCCGTCGATCACGCTTACAGGGCCAACGCGGCCGCCTTGGGCATCGAGGTGAAAACTGTTGCCCTGAATTCGCCCTTGGCCCGAAAGGCCTTCGATTGGCGTCATGCCGGGCACATAAATGATGGTGGCGTTGCGTGCGTCGAATGTGAGGTCGATTCGCTCAGCCGCCAGCGCTTCACCGGCTGTTAAGGCGCCGCGCGGCAAATCCATGTTATACCGAACATTGTAAAGCTCCGCCTGCGGCAGATTTCGCTCCACCCAATCGCGCGCATCTGGCGCCGCTAAGACCGGCCATCCCCGCAGCACCTGCTCAGGCGACAAATCACCTTGGACGCGCAGGTCCGCGGTCAGGCCTGGACTTTCGCCTTCAGTAAGCGGAAGGGCAAAGGAAAGCGTGCCCGCAACGCGCGCGCCAAAATAGTCGGCGTCCAGTGTTTCGAGGACCAGATCGCGCCCCACCAAGTCATAATACCCTTCAAGACGCGCATCATCGATGGGTAATGGCGCCGCGAGCAGCCCCGCCGGCTCCATCACAAGCGCCTGGGCGTTGATGGCAAAGTCGAGCCCTATAAGCGCGCCTTGCTTCTGAACAAAAGCGACGAGACCCGCGACGGTGCCCTGATTGCCCGCAATATCGTAGGATAGCTCGGCAACATCCATCTGCCCTGTACTTGGCTCGAAAACACTCTTCGTCTGAATAGAGACGATCTTAAGAGCCGCGTCGCGTACCGTTAGCGTCCCTTCACCCACCTCCATATCTACGTCTAGATTCTTGATCCCGCGCGAAAGCGATCCGTGTGCGGCAAGTGTACCGGACATGGGTGCATCCAGATCGATCTGAGGATCGTCACCGGTGAAAATCGGTAAGATCGCGCCGGCCGGCGCCGCTATTGCGGTGATCAGCGCCTCAACGGTGTCTGCTGCCAAATCCGTCGTGACATCAAGACGCAGAACATCGCCGCCCCCTTCCCGTCCGCTCGGCACATTCAGCACGAAGCTGTACGCCTCTCCATCCTGACGCAACACAGCATTGCCGTCCTGTACTTCGAAGACCGTTTGCGACTCTGTATTCCTGTAAGTCAGGTCGACATCGCGAAGCATCGCGCCTTCGAACCCCGCGGCCCTGGCCCGCGTGAGCAAATCGGCGATGTCGAGCGGGCCAGCTCCCCCCATCCGTCCACCGAGCGATAGGCCGGATGCCGTCCCCTCAACTGAAAGGTGGATGCCTTCGACCTCGATGAATTCAGGAAAGAAGGAGCCTTCGAGCAAACTTTGCATATCCATCCTTATAGAGACGGATGGAATCTGTAGATTGCTCTCTTCGCCACGATCGATGACGATATCCGTGACTAGCAACTCAAAAGGTGCCGCGCTGTTCCGGTCTGGGAGAACGGCGATGTCGCCGATCGACACCTCACCGCCAGTACGCGCTTCAATCCCGCTGACGATCGCTGGCTCTAGGAGGCGGAGCGACCAGCCGGATTGACCAAAGATCGCCAACAACAAAAACGCCAACGCGGAAAAAGCAGCGCCCGCAAGACTGGCCGCGCGCAATAGCCATCGGCTGGTCGATCCGCATGCCCGACCGAAGCGGGCTGCATGGGCCTTGCGGTCAGCCATGCCGTGCATCACCCGCCCAGCGCTTGCCCTCGCCGGTGGTATGGAGATGGCCTGCCCTGCCCATCCGAATGCCTTCCGTCAAAGCGTGATTTCATAACGTCACTTGCAGGGATGGTGCAACCGCCGCATTGGACACCTAACCGCTTTTCCATAAACGGGTTTTGAAAACCACGCATGACACAATGGAGGCGACTTTTGGTTTCGATTGGCGATCCAGCACCGGCATTTGATCTCCCCGCAGCGCCCAGCGGCAAAGCGAAGCTGGCCGACTATAAAGGCAAATGGCTCGTCCTTTATTTCTATCCCAAGGACGACACCTCAGGCTGCACGAAGCAAGCCATTGCTTTCACCGAACACCACAAGGACTTCGAGAAGGCGGGTGCGAAGGTTCTCGGCGTTTCGAAAGATAGCATCGCTCGGCATGAACGGTTCCGCGAAAAACATGAGCTGGGTATTGATCTGGCCTCTGACGAAGACGGACAAATGCTTGAGGCCTACGGCGTGTGGGTCGAAAAGAAGATGTACGGCAGAACCTTCATGGGGATCGAGCGGTCAACTCTTCTCATCGATCCCAAGGGAAAGGTCCATGAAATCTGGCGGAAGGTGAAGGTCGCCGGGCACATCGAGGCGGTGCTCGCCGCTCTGAATGAGGCAACGTGACCAGCGCCAGATCAGTTTTTTCATCGCTCGCGGAGGTTCTGACCACGGTAGATCCGTGGGACAAGGCAGCGTGCATGCGGACGGTCGCCGCTGACTTTCGAGCGGGCGATCTGCCGGTGTTGGACGATCAGGACGCTTGGCCAGAGCCTGCATCGCGGCAGCGGCCACCCCTACGGCCACCCTCAGAGATGCGGAGGCGCGGCCTTGGCAGTGTGGCGGGACGCTGCGCGCTCCTGCACGCAGTGGCGCATATCGAGCTCAACGCCATTGACCTTGCCACGGATATGGCCGGTCGGTTCGCCCACGAATTGCCGACTTCGATGCGCGACGCTTTCGTTAGCGACTGGATCAGCGTGGCCGACGACGAAGCCCGCCATTTCGTGATGGTGGCAGATCGCCTCGAAGCGCTCGGCAGCGCGTATGGTGCGCTCCCGGCCCATGACGGGTTATGGCAAGCCGCGCGCCGAACACGTCACGATGTATTGGCGCGGTTGGTGATCGCCCCCCTCGTTCTCGAGGCACGCGGGCTCGATGTGACACCGAACATGATTAACGGTCTGACCCGCGCCGGGGATATCGAGAGCGCAAACGTCCTCAAACAAATTCATGAGGAAGAAATCGGCCATGTGGCCATGGGCCGAAAATGGCTTGAACGACTATGCGCGAGGGATGACATCGATGTCGCGGCGCACTTCGCCGCCATGGTCGAAGCCCACTTTCCGGGCGGCTTGAAAGAGCCCTTCAATGCAGAGGCGCGGCGGGCCAGCGGCATGCCAGCCGACTGGTATGAGGGCCTGAGTTAAGGGGTCTGGGCATCGTTTACGACGCGTGAACGGCCTTTCGGTGAATTCGCGTTTTACCTTCAAACGGGTTTAATAAAACTCCGATAGGTTCCCCCAGCGGCCTTGCCATCATACCCCTTTCTGTGTGTTATTATCTCACAGCGGAGGGCACGCTGGTTAGGGTTGTGATTTTAAGAAAAACCCCTAACGTTCGATAGGGTATAGGGATCGGTTCATGGCACGGGATCAGGGTCGAGTTGGGCGCGCGTTTGGTCGCCTTTTTCGCGAACGCCAGATCTACCACCGTTCCGACGGTATCGTTCGTTTCGTTAAGCTTTCTGCGCGGACGCAGATCGCAATGGCGGCGGTTTTAGGGGCATCGCTCCTCTGGGTCGCTTATGCGTCCGTGAACGTCGTATTTAAAGAACAAATCATCGTCTCCAAAGATCAAGAACGGCGCGACCAGGAAGCTGCCTATCGCCGCCGCCTTCAGATCTCGGAGACTGCGTATGACCGTGTCAGCGCACAGAACTTCATCTACGCCCGTCAGTTCGACGACGCGATCACTGACCTAAAAAGTCAGCATGAAGAGCTTCAGTCGCTGGTCGAGAACAAGTCTTCAGTCGATCGTCGCATTGAAGCGTTGGCAGAGACCCTCTCTGCGACGGGCGCGCCGGGTGGCCGCAAGCCAGAGTCGAGCAACCGGCTCATGATCGATCCTGTCGGGCGCGAACCCACGCCTCGTCAGTCACGCATCTCCGCTCTCCGCGATGAAGCTTTGCGCAGCACGATGAATTCGCGCGTCGCTACCGAGATCGACGATGAAGTCCTCCAAAAGATGCGCCGCGAAGCGGCCGAGCTGTCTTCGCGCCAAGTCGTCCTGATGGCGATTTTGGAAGAGGATATGCGCCGCCACATGCGTGAGGTTGGCCGGATTTTGGAGCACACGGGTGTGAACATCGACCAATTGGTTGAACGGCACCGGGTGGCCGAAGTCCCCGAACCCGTGGACGACTATTCAGGCACGGGCGGTCCGCTGATCGAGCCGCAGACAATTGCCCCTGCCGCCTATTTTAAGAGTGCCGCGCGCATCGATCAAATCCTCAATGAAATGGCCTCGATGCATTCAACGCTTGAAGCCATTCCCCTCTCAGCACCCGTCATCGCCCGTCACCGGATGACGTCGCGCTTCGGCTATCGCTGGGACCCTCTTCAGAAAAACGTCCGTGCCGCGCATAAAGGCTTGGACTTCGCGGCACCGCGCAACACGCCGATTGTTGCGACTGCACCTGGGCGTGTTTCATACGCGGGCAATCGGGGCGGTTTCGGGCGGACGGTTGAGATCGACCACGGTAACGGCATCAAGACACGCTATGCCCACCTCAACCGTATTTCTGTTCGCGCAGGGCAGCGCGTGAACTTACACGATCAAATCGGACTGATGGGCAGTACGGGCCGAAGCACGGGCAATCACGTGCACTATGAGGTGATCTACCGGGGGCGGCAGATCGATCCTCTGAAATTCATCGAGGCAGGACGTTATGTTTTCGAAAGCTAAGGGCAAAGAAAAGAGCACGGGGCCGTCTCACGCGGCGACCGAGCCGGTTGACCGCGATGGTGCAAAACGCACCAGCTCGCCACAAACAACGAAGGCGGCTGCTGGCCGCAGCCGACCCGCCGCGCGTTCAGGCGGCGTGCCCTCTATCGTTTCCGGCGATATGATCATCCGCGGCGCCATCGAGTCCGCCGGCGAGATTCAATTCGACGGCGAAATCGAAGGCGACATCCGCGCCAAAGGATTGGTGATCGGCGAAGGCGCCAAAGTGACCGGTGAAGTGGTCGCCGAGAAGGTGCGCGTTTGCGGCATCGTCGAGGGCGCCATTCGCGCCGTCGAAGTCGAGCTTGCCGCATCTGCGTTCGTAAAAGGCGATATCACGCACACATCTCTTTCGATTGAGAGTGGCGCGCGCTTTGAAGGGAATTGTCGCCATGCTGACGATCCGATCGAGGACGCCTCGCCTTCATCGCAAGCGCCAAAACCAGCACCGCCGCGTCCTACGCCGCCAAAGCCCGGCCCCCCAGGTCCTGGCAATGCAGAAGTGACGAACGCTGCGGGTCATCAACCGGCGCATCCGAATACCGTCGCCGGTCAGGCAGCGGCGCGTGATCGACTGCCACAGGTCGGCCAGGGCGGACAGAGCCGTGAATTGATGCCGCAACGCCAAGAACCGGCAGCGGATCGGTCATTTGTGGCGAAGCCCGCGGCGGCTGACCTCCGCTAAGACACCCTATTTCTTCCTGGGCAAGAAAACGGCGCGTGCATCAGCAGCGCCGTTTTTCTTTGGGTTCGGCTATTCGAGAATAACCGGTCTCAAATGAACTTCCGACGGCGCCGCGTAATCGGCGATGGCGTAGGTCGCAAACCCAGCTGAGCCGCCGCGGGCCCGAGCGGTGACGTAGAGCAAGATCTCGCCCTCACCATCATCGTCAAAGTCCGCATGCGCAATATCATGCAGCCGCGCCGTCACCTCAGGCGCCTCAAGCTGCCACAGTCGAGGATCTTCCGTAGACCGCTTTAAGGCTGGCGCCTCTTCGAAGCTATCGTTCAGCGCGGGCCACTGCGTTTCCGGAATGCGCGAGAAATCCTGTTGGCTGAGCATGTCATCGGAGAAACGCGAGAAACGGGCTGGCGCTGCCAGCCGGGCCAACGACATGAGCCCACAAAACTCTAAGAACCGGCTTTCACGCACCATGTCCGCCGAGCTCATCGCTCCCATGCCCTTTCGCCTTGCGGCGATGAAACCGTCACAGGTTTCGATGGCCTCTGGGGGCGCAGCAAAGTCTTCCGGGTCCGCCATATTCAACGACACCGCCCGCCACTCTCCGGTGGCCACTGAGCGATCAAAGGGCCGCGCCTCGCCGGAGAGCAGCGCTTCCCGGCTGGTGCAGCCATCTTCGGTGCGCACAATCCGCGGGAAGCAGAATTTGACGTCATCTGCCGCCGACGCGACCGACGAGGTCCCGTCCCCGGTGTTGGGCAATTCAAACGACACGTTGAGCGGATCCGCGACTGGGCTGGATGAGGGCGCGGCGTCGCTCGCGCGCTCGACCACACCGGGCGCCACGCCCAGCGGGGCGCCGCCATCGGTGCCCGTCACCACGGTCGAGACACCGCCGATCACGGCCGCCGCGCCGGCGACCAAACCGCCATATTTCCATCGCGCATCGATCATGGCTGCCCTCTTCAAACCCCGCGTTACAAAAGCCCTAGCTCTGATAGCTCGCGATGAAGGCGCTGGCTATCGTCGCGGACATCACCACTATCGGGCGGGGCATCGTCTGGTTCGAGGTAGCGCCATCCTTGGAAAGGCCGACGGGGCCAGGGCTGAACCGGGATAAGCGCTCGATCGAGCGCAATCCGGCATTTCTGGGTGCCGTCGTCGACCGTTATGCGGTCAAGACCGGTAATCCGCTGTCGCACAGCGAAATAGCCGTCAATCACCCAATAAATCGAGCCGCCCGCCAGCACATCGGCCTCGCGACGCGGATACATCCGTATCACGTGCCAGGGCGCGGGTTCTTTCACACCTTCACTCCGGGCCCTCTCCATCAAGTGAGATTGCCACGCCGAAAGGTCATCGACGCTTTTCGCGCCAACGCACAATTTCGCGATATGACAGACTGATGCGCTCAAGCACGAAATTTAGTTCGTGTGGCGCACGCGGGCAACTTCTACGGCGCGCTGTTTTTTCAAGCTATGCCGCGTGGCGCGTTTGGCCAGCACGTATAAAATGAAATAGCACGCTGCAGCCCCCGTTCCGAACAGCCAAAGCGGTAAATCCGCGTACAAACGGTCCATCAGGCTGTTGCCAATCCCGACCGATGCCAAAAGGTCCGGCCAGCGAGTTTGCAAAAAGAAGACGCCGGAGAGCCCCGTCATTAAAAAGGCCATGATGCCTGCCATCGCAGCCCCGATGGTCACGCCAATATCTTCGCGCTCTTCCGCCTTTGAGATGATCATCTTGCTCGGATCGCCCGTCAGCGCTTGCGACGCGTGATAGAGCGATTGCAATCGCGCCTCGCGTTCAGACGCGGTCAGCGATCGGCCATGGTCACGGCGAAATTCTTTGAGATCGAACAGGGGGGCGTTGTCGATTGCGTCCTCGCTGCGGATTGCACCGTCGCATTCATCCGCCGGGATCACTTCAGACGTTGGCACCACCAATTCCGCATCGGTGGGCATGAGAAACAATGATTTCTCTGCCGCGCGCCGACGCACCAAGCCATCGAGTTTGACGAGCTTCCCGTCGACCCGCGCCCTGGTCCACCGCTCAAAAGCATCGGCAGCACCCAGCTTATCACCGTCATTAAGCTTAGCGAGGACGGTCGAGCGGCGGAAGTTTTTCTCACCGATGTTGAAGATCAGGGAGACCAGCGCATCGTGCTCATTCTGGTTGAGCGGGGCGCGCACGGTGGTTTTGATGACGTCTTCAATCGGCTTGATGTCGTCGGAAAGGAGACGGCTTGCCTCCTTCTCCGTCACGCTCATGCCCTTGGCCGCCGTGGATTTGTGACCGTATCCGACCGTCCAATACTCTTCGGCGCCGCCATCTGGATGTGCGCTCGGGCGCGTCTCGGACTGTGCGGAAAGACGCAAGCCCTCATACGCTTTGATCAGATTAAGGCCGGTATCCCCCGTTCTCATTAGGTCGAACCCACTCCACGACACGGCTTCCTGGTTTCCTTAACACGCGGCAATCCGGCTGAACAGTCAATCGCCGCGCGTTAACCTCGTTTGGCAACGAAATTGCAATCTTCGGCTTTTTCGCGGAGAAAAAACACAGGGTTTTCGGGGGTTTCCCTCAAAGTGACTTTGGCGCGAAGAGCGAACGAGTGAAATGTTTAACACGGTCACACGCGTAGCAGGTATCGCGGTTGTTGGTGGCGTGGCGCTGTTCGCTGGCTATTCCCTTTGGGAGGGCCGGCCAAGCTCTTCTGGTGATGAACCCGCGGCTGAAACCGTTGCTGAAGCGAACGGCACAGACACCCAAGGCTTCGGCGGGACACCAGAAGGCACGAGCCCTCTCTCTTTTGAGGAGGGGCAAGACGGCGAAGCCGTACGACCCGCGGAAGATGACGGTGACCCGGTCATCGCCGACGCCCCTCTTCCGCCAGAAGATGAGACCGAAGCCGAACGGATCGCCCGTCTCGGCGAGGGCGGCCTTCTCGATGACGACGAGCGCCCAGACCTGCCCACCGATGGCGAGGCACAGCGGGCACCTGATGTGAGAAGCGGGGGGTTACGCGGCCTCCCCGTACCGCAGGATCCGACTGTATCGGTCGCGGAAGCAGAGGATGGCGCCGAGCCGGCGCGGGAAACTGTCGCTGCAGTCAGCGAGGTGTCGAAAACCGAAGCGGCGGCCGATGAACCGGCCTCGACAACGGAAGTGGCGACCGACGAGAGCGGTCCTTCATCAGAAGATGCGCAAACCGCCGTCGCCGATGCAGATGTGCCGATGGAACGCAATCCTCTGCGTCAAGACAAACCCGATAGCGCCCAGTCATTCGCCGCCAACACAAAACAAACCGATAAGCCAGATGACGGCAAATTCTTCACGGCCAATTCGGAGAAGATCGACAAACCCGACGATGGCGATTTCTTCACCGATCGGCAGACGGCTTCATCGCTTGACCCCTGCATCAAGGCTGACGGCACACGGTATACCGGCCCCGGCACGGTGACCAACCCGTTCGACACGTCAAACCCGTGTCTTCCGCAGGCGACCGAT
>CAYFHK010000002.1:0-47687 GCA_964342585.1 uncultured Caulobacterales bacterium
ATCACCGAAATGCTTCGCGCGGCGGGCGCGCGCGAAGTGCATTTCCGCATCGCGTGTCCCCCTATTGTGCACCCGGACTATTACGGCATCGACACGCCGAGCCAGAAAGAGCTGATGGCGGCGACCCATTCGGTCGAGGAAATCAGAGCCGCGATCGGCGCCGACAGCCTTTCCTTCTTGAGCCTTGAAGGCCTCTACCAGGCGCTTGGCAAAGGCCCGCGCAATGGCGACGCCCCGGCCTTCACCGATCATTGCTTCACCGGCGAGTACCCCACCGCATTGACCGACCGCGATCAGAAAGATCGCCAAGCCATGGTCGAACAGCTGAGCTTTTTAAAAGAGTCGAGCTGAGAACAGGCATCGCCGGGCCAAGGATATAGCAACGCCAAGGTAACGAGCTTTTGCCTTTATCCCGCAGTAGAGCTAGCTTCAAAAGGCGGCGCTTTCGTCGCGATGAGGTAAGCTGATATGCGGACGCTCTTTCGCGCCCTAACATTGGTCATCGCGCTGTTTCTTGGCGGGTTTGCGGTTTTTGCCTTGAATCTGCCAAGCGCTGACGAGGGCTGGGACGATCCGGACCTTTCAAGGCTCGAAGGGTTTCATCGGACAGAAATTGGTATCGTGGCGCTGACCGGCGGGAGCGGAAAGCGAATCGAGCGCGCGCTCGCGCTTTTTGACACCGGTCGCGCCGATCGCGTGTTGATCTCGGGGACGCATCCCACCGTTCGCAAGCAAGACCTCACCCAATATGGCGACCCAGACGTATTGGCCTGCTGTGTTGACCTTGGCCCCCGGGCGCAAACGACTGTCGGCAATGCGATCGAAGCCCGCGATTGGGCCGCAGACCATGATTATCGGGGTCTGATTTTGGTCACCAGTGACTATCATCTGCCTCGTGCGCTGCTTGAAGTGCGAAGTGTCGCCGCCGATTCCACAGTTGTCGGCGTGCCCGTGCGCGGCAATGGCGTGACGACCGAGACGTGGTGGCAAAGTGCCAAAGGTTGGCAGTTGATCAGCAGTGAGTATGTCAAATATCTCCTGACGGTCGTCCGCGCTGCGGTCTAATTCATCGGTCCCATGGCTCGTTTCCGTTCGTTCGCCTTCAGCCTATTCATGGCCCTTGCCGCTTTGGTGATCGGCACGCTTGGCGCGCCGGCGCTGTTGCGACGCGAATGGGCGCTCCGTGTGGCGAAATTCTGGATCGACGTCTGCCTCTGGGGCCTCAAAGTGATTTGCGGCATCGACGCCCGGGTGACGGGCCAAGAGAATCTAGACGTTCGCCCAGCACTGATTGCCGCAAAACATCAATCCATGTGGGAAACCATCTTCCTCGCACGCTTTCTTCCCAGCGCCCGCTTTGTTCTCAAAAAAGAACTCCGCGCCGTGCCCATTTTTGGGTGGTGGTGCCATCGCCTCGGCTTCGTCTTTATCGACCGGAAAGCCGGGGCAAAAGCGCTCCGATCGATGCTCACCCAGGCGCAAGAAGCGTTTGATCAGGGGGCGTCGCACCTGATCATTTTCCCGGAGGGGACGCGCACCGCCCCTTATGAAACAGTTGCCTATCAGTCAGGCGTTGCCGCCCTCGCGAAGTCGTTGGGTGTACCGACGATACCCGTGAGCCACAATTCCGGCAGTTTTTGGCGCCACCACGAGAAGCGAATGGTGCCTGGGACGATCGACCTCGTGGCCTTTCCACCAGTTTCGAGCGAGATGCCACGCCCGGCTTTTCTCAAAACGCTGCAGAACCAAATAGATGTAGAGGCGACGCGCCTCGCCGATCTTGCCACGGGCAACGAGAAGCGCGCGAAGGCCATCGAGGACCCTATGAGTGACAAACCCGCGCGCGCGAAAAAGCGTTATTTGTTCATCCCGCTCGCGTTGATCGCGATCGTTTTCGTGATCTATTCCGTTGTTTGGCGGATTGGCGCCGGTGTCATGGAGCGCGAAATTGATGCCTTTATCGAAGAGGAGCGCGCTGAGGGGCGGGTGGTTACCTATCAGGATCGCAGTATTCGCGGCTACCCTTTCACACTTCGTGCACAGATCAAACACTTCAACTGGTCAGAGCCCGGCGTTTGGGAGTGGTCCGGGGAAACGCTCCATATCGTCACCCTGCCCTATGACGTCTCTAGACTGATCTTTGCCCCGCGCGATGCACAGCGTGTGATCTATGAGGGTGAGCCTTATGATATCACGCCTTCAGATTTGCGGGTGGGGCTGCGCGAGGATCAAATCAACGTTGAGGGATCAGATATCTCCGCCACTGGACAGGATCGCACTGTTAGCCTTGGAAATATCAAAGCGAATTTCATCGCCAATAATGAAGAGACGTGGATCCTAGGGGCCGCCCTGCGGGGCTTGCGCTTCGTCGACCAGGAAGAGCGACAGTTGGATTCGCCCTATTGGAACATCGCGGCGAGCGGGAGCAGTATCCCTGGCACGCCGGTGACCATCGACGCGACCGAGCTTGCGCTGACAACACCCGAGGCGATCTCCCCAACGCAGCTTGGGCTCTCCGGCACCATTGGTCTTGATGCGAACAATCGCGCTGAAGGTGAGATAAGCCTCCGGCTGCAAAACCTCGATACGGTGATGCTGCTCCTTGAGACCTATGGCACGATGGGATCGACAGATTTGGCGCAAGCGCGGGAAACCCTTCGGGCGATGCCGGCCTCGGCCGCGCAAGAGCTGCCGTTGGACATCGCCTTTGAAAACGGTGAAGCCCACCTCAAAACGATGTTTGGTAGCCTCGTCCTGGGCGAGGCCCCGTGCCTAGCGTCTTGCTAAACGGCGCTCGACGTCTTCCGCCGCTGCGTCACAAAATTGCCAAGGCCTGCCAAGAACGCATCGTTGGCCTCTGCATTGCCAATCGAGACCCGCAGGTGCCCTGGCAAACCGCTTGAGGCCGCGCTTCTGATGAGCACCCCTTCGCTCTCCAAATGAGAGAGCAGCATACGCGCTTCGGCGGCATCGTCCTGCTCGGCCGCTTCCGGCATGCCGAACAGAATGAAATTCCCATAGGGCGGCACCACAGCGAACCCGAACGCAGAGAGCGCCCGCGCGACACGCGCCCGTTCTTTCGCGTTGTGCTGACGATTTCGCGACGCAAATGCCTGATCGCGCACAGCGGCTTCGGCTGCCGCAAGCCCTGCTGCATTCACGCTGAAAGGCGGTCTGATCCGATTGAGGATATCGATGATGCCGTCAGGCGCAAACGCCCAGCCAACCCGCAAGCCCCCAAGACCATAGATCTTCGAGAAGGTCCGCATCATGACAACGTTATCGGCACCGGTCGCCATCGCCTCGCGCACCAAATCGTCCCCGCCGGAGAACAGGGGATCGTCCATATATTCAGCATAGGCACCATCGAGCACCAAGATGACATGCGGCGGCAACATCGCCCGCAAGCGGGAAATGACGTCGCCCATCAACACGGTACCCGTAGGACTATTTGGGTTCGCTAGGAACACAATCCGTGTGCGATCATCCACAGTATCCGCGATCGCATCGATATCTGCGGTATATGATTTCTCCGGCGCGTAGCGCGTTTCAACGCCCGCAGATGCGGCAGCGAGGTGATAGTAGGAAAAGCCGTGCGCTGACTGCACGATGTTATCGCCTTCCGCAGCGTAGGCTCTGATCAGCAAGGTGATGATCTCATCAGACCCCGCACCGACAACGATATTTGCAGCCGCCACGCCATAGACCTCGCCGATGGCCTCTCGCAGGGCGACGGCATTGCCATCAGGGTAGCGCTCGAGCTTTGCCGCGACGCGCTCATAGGCAGCAATCGCGTTCGGGCTGGCGCCCAGTGCGCTTTCATTCGATGATAATTTATGGACGCGCGCGGTCGTGCCCGTGGATTTACCCGGGGTGTAAGGACTGATTTCTAAAAGCCCTGGACGGGGAACAGGCTTACTCACGCGGCGCTCTCTTTCTGGCCAAGTGGAGATGATGTCGTATGACCCGTAGCGCGGGCGTCGCGCCAATGCGGGTGTATCTCCGAAAAGCACCGCAGCACCGTCAACGCAAGCAGCGATATGAGCACACCCAACGCGCTCTCAATCACCGACCATTCGCTGATCCCGGCAATCCGGTTGAGCACCACAAGCAGAAGATAAACCATGGTCAGCGCCCACCACACGGTGATCCAAGGCAAAGGCTCGACCGTTCGCCATGCATTGCCCGCGCGGAGCACCCGGTAAAGCTGCCGCAAATCCTGAAGCGGTTGGAATAGATTGGCGCCCGGGAGAAAATATGCGCCGACAACCTGCCCTTTCGAACGGCGAAACGCGTAGATCCCGTCAGCTGTCAGATTCATGATCGCCCGCGAGAGCCACCGGAACCAAGCCGCCGCCCCGATCGCCACGGCGACGCCGAAGACGAAGAAACTGGCGCGATAGGGGGCTTCGAGCGCGGTCAGCGTTTCGGTGACTGGCGCCCCCGGATCGCCCACAATAAAAGCCGTCGCCCGCGCGAGGAAGTGCATCGCATGAACCGCGACCTGCACGAGCAATGCCCCCACGCAGACGGCAATCACCTCCGCCACAGGCTTGGGAAACCCCGCCGCCCGCGCCTCTTCGCGTCGCCGATCAGCCGCCGTTAAGGTCATGTGAGCATTCCCAGGCTGCGCATTGCCTGCCGCCGCATTCTGGCCTATCGCAACGCCTTTTCCAAATCCGCGCCTGGCCTCGCGCCAAGCGCAAGTGAAGTCCATGACCCAGCCGCCCACCTCACCTATTGCTTCCGCGCCGCCGGCTTATGGCCTGTTGCCGGCGGGTGAAGGCTTGTTGGAGCGGCTGCCGACGCCGCTCGCCCTCGACAGTGGCGGCACCCTCCCCGACGTCACGGTGGCCTACGACACCTATGGCATGCTCAATGCCGCGCGTTCGAATGCGGTGCTTGTCTGTCATCCGCTGACCGCCGATCAATTCGCCGCGCGCCGCCATCCGGTGACCGGAAAGCCAGGTTGGTGGGAAGCCGTCATCGGCCCGGGCAAGACCATCGACACGGATACCTATTTCGTCATCGTGCCGAATGTTTTGGGTGGCTGTATGGGCAGCACCGGGCCGTTAAGCCTCAACCCCGAAACCGGCGCACCCTACGGTCTCGATTTCCCCGTCATCACCATTGGCGACATGGTGCGCGCGCAGGTCGCGCTGATTGATGCCCTCAAGATCGACCGCCTCCTGGCGGTCGTCGGCGGATCGATGGGCGGCATGCAGGCGCTGACCTGGGCGGCGGATTATCCCGACCGGGTGGCGCATTGCGCCGCCATCGCGACCGCGGCGCGGCACACCCCGCAAAACATCGCCTTCCACGAAGTCGGCCGGCAAGCCGTCATGGCCGATCCGGATTGGCATGAGGGGAATTACTACGCCCACGGCGCGGTGCCGCGAAAGGGCTTGGCGGTGGCCCGCATGGCCGCCCATGTGACTTACCTTTCAGAGCGCGCGCTCGAGCGAAAATTTGGCCGCAATCTTCAAGACCGCCAGGCACCCGGCTTTGGATTTGACGCGGACTTCCAGGTGGAGAGCTATTTGCGCCATCAGGGGAAGAGTTTCGTCGATCGCTTCGATGCGAACTCCTATCTCTATATCACCCGGGCCATGGACTATTTCGATTTGGGCGGCGAAGGCGATTTGTCTGCGCGGTTTAGCGGCGGCGACACCAAATTTCTTCTGGCGTCATTCACCTCAGATTGGCTTTATCCGACTTCTGAATCGCGGCGGATCGTCCGTGCCCTGCATGGCGCACACGCGGCTGTGTCCTTCGTTGAAATCGTCAGCGATAAAGGCCATGATGCCTTCTTGCTCGACGAGCCTGATTTCCACGCCATCCTCGACGGGTTTATCAAAACAGCGGGCCGAGATCTCTGATGGTCAATACGCTGCGTAAAGATCACTCACTGATCGCCTCTCTCGTGCCAGAGCAATCAAGCGCCCTTGATATCGGGTGCGGTGATGGCGAGCTTCTTCAAGTGCTGCGCGAGACGCGACAAGTCCGCGGCTATGGCCTTGAGATCGACGGCAGCAAAGTGAGTAGCGCGGTCGCCGCAGGACTTTCCGTTGTGCAAGGCGATGCCGACACGGATCTCCGTGATTATCCAGATCAAGCCTTCGGCACGGTGATTTTGTCGAACTCGATCCAAACCTTTCGTCGGCCTGACCAAGCGATTGAGGCGGCTGTTCGGGTTGGCGAGCAGGTGATCGTCTCCTTCCCCAATTTCGGGCATTGGAAATTGCGGATGCATCTCTTGTTCAGTGGCACAATGCCGAGATCAAAAACGCTGCCGGCGCGCTGGTACGCGACAGACAATATTCATCTGTGTACGGTGAAAGATTTTCTGGTTTTCACGAAAGAACGTGGTCTGAAGATTACCGCCGCCTTTGCGCTCAATCGTGGCGGACGGGCACAGTCCTTTCAGGCGGACCGGCCAGGCTTTTCGAATTTGTTTGCCGAAGACGCGTTATTCGTCCTGTCACGGCCCTGACGGTTAGACGCAGGGCGCAAGCCTTGCGGAATGAGAAGGCCGGGCCGGAAGACTTCCGCTTTCGACCCCGAAATTGGAATGGCTGCGGATTTTCTGGCCTCGACCAAATTGAGGCCCGCAAAATTCGGATAAAGGCCGCGCACCACCAGCGACTCAAGGCTATTGCCCATGCGCTCCCATGTGCGCGCGAGGCGCAGAAATCCTGCCGACTCGATGGGCGGGAAGTGGAGGGCGATGGCGTGCGCCGTTGGCGCGAACATACTTTCTTCAAGGAGCCGATCGAGCTGGCGCCGCGTATAGGGCCGCCCAGCAGCGAAGGGGCTTGTCTCGAGAAGCGACCAAAGGCCGCGCCGATTCGCCGCCACGATGATCATCAACCCGTCATCGGCCAAAACCCGCCAGGCTTCGCGCAAGAGGCGCCGGGGGCCGGAAACTTCCTCGAGGCCATGAACGATGAGCAGGCGATCGACAGATGCATCGGGCAGCGGCCAGCGATGATCATGAACGAGGACGGAGGGCGTTTCGCATCCGGCGCGAACCCCTGTCCCCTCTGGACAGAGAGCGATACGGCGCTCGGACTCGGTAAAGGCCGAGAGAAAAGGGCCAGCATAGCCAAATCCGACAACACGCAGCCGCGCCGCTTGGTCCCACGCCTGAACGAGCTTGTCCCGAACAACCGCGGAGGCCACAGCGCCCAAAGGCCCCGCGTAGAACGCTTCCAGTTCCGAAACAGCTAACCGCATGGCGGTCGCTCTAGCACGAATTTTTGATCGCGGGAGTAAACATGTCGGCACCGCTTGCGGTCGCGGCCACAACACCACAAGTACGCTCGATGGAAACAGCGACTTATCCTGGCCTGAAAGTGCTGCAATTCCCGTGTTTGTCCGACAATTACGGGTTTGTTGTGATCGACGAGGCAACGGGGATGACCGCTGCGATCGACACCCCCGATGCTGATGTGATCGCCGATGTGGTCGACCAGCATGCCGGCGGATCGCTCGATCTGATCCTCAATACCCACTGGCACCCCGACCATGCAGGCGGCAACGGCGCGCTGAAGGCGCGCTATGGCACCACGATCATCGCGCCAGACGCTGAAGGCGAAAAGATTGCTGTGGCCGATCGCCGTGTGAGCGACGGCGACGAGGTCCGCATCGGCGAGAGCGTCGGGCGCGTCATCTCAACGCCGGGGCACACGCTTGGGCACTGCATTTACGTTTTTGATCAAGCCGGGGTCGCGTTTGTTGGTGACACCTTGTTCAACTTAGGATGTGGCCGATTGTTCGAGGGGACCCCTTCGCAGATGTGGTCATCGCTCGAAAAGGTTCGCGCGCTGCCTGATGATACCACGATCTACTGCGCACACGAATATACCGCCGCGAATGCGGCCTTTGCCGTCTCGGTAGACCCTGAAAACGACCAACTCGCCGCCCGGCAAGAAGAGATCTCCCACCTTCGCGCCAAGAGCGAACCCACTGTGCCGTTCCGCCTAGGGAACGATCGTGCCGTCAATCCTTTCTTACGCGCCGATGATGAAGCGCTGGCCGCGCATCTTGGCATGGCAAACGCCGCGCCAGACGCGGTCTTTGCCGAAATTCGGCAGCGTAAGGATAACTTCCGATGACGGAGACAGCTGAATCCGTCATCTCCATGTTGGCCCTGGTGCCGCACCCTTTCGAAGGCTGGTTTCGTGAGTCAGATCACGTAGCGGGGAAATTCCGCACCTTCGACTTTTTGATCACGGCAGAGGAATACGTCCCCTGGCATCAGCTTTCCGCGGCGATTACGTGGCGGCTGCAAGCGGGCGCGCCAGTGGCGTTAAGCCTCTCTGCCGATGGCGTCACCGCAAGCGGCCAGCATTTAAGCACCGCCACGCCAGGACCAGTGTTGGTCCCTCCCGGCACGTATCAAACGATGGAAAGCTTTGGCCGCTGGTCATTGCTCGAGGGGACGTTGAAACCGGATCTCGGGATCAGCGACCGAATTCTTTGCCCTGACGATTGGTTTCCCGGCCGGCCGCTGGGGTGATCCGCATTTTGTAAATCGGCCCGCGACCGCGATCAGGCTCAAGCGCGCCAAGCGGCATGCGATAAACGCGACGCTCACCGCAGAGGAACAGCGAAATTGGCCCTGTGACGAGGCCGTCGAAGGCGGGGTCGAGCACGTTCAACCCGCCCGTATACGCCCCAAAAGCCGGCATGATCATCCGGGTGCCATCGCTCAAAAAACAAGGGCGCCGTGCCCCGCGTCCGCCCTTTTGCACACGCGCACACGGGTGGAGGTGTCCAGCGACTTGCCAGCCCTCTGCTTCTCCGGGTTCATGGGTGAAGAGCAGCCCCGCGACTTCCGCAGTCTCATGCACTGCCCCGCGAAACCGTTTGGGCGGTTCAGGGTCATGATTGCCTAAGATCCAAATCCAGTCCGTCGCGCCACAAAGCGCAGCCAACCGCGCGGCATCCGCCTCATCCATCCGCGCTTCGCTGCCGCGATCGTGAAACGCATCGCCGAGCGAAAGCACCGTCTTCGGACGATAAAGCCGCACAACATGCTCGAGACGACGCAGCGTCTCCCGCGTGTCATAGGGTGGCAGGAATTGGCCACGCCGCGCAAAGGACGAGCCTTTTTCAAAGTGCAGGTCCGACACCACAAGCAAGTCATGCGCGGGCACAAACATCGCGCCCGTCGCGTCGAGCACCACAGACTGCCCGGCAAGCTTCATGGTTTCGAGCCAACTGATGTGCGCACGTTCATCACTCATCCCTTTATGCGTAAGGCCGACAGAACAAAACAGGAAGAAAAGGTTTTCCACCAAGCGTCAAAGCGGCGCGGTGCGGTAGAGCCTGATCTTGAGCGGCCCGTGCGGCACCGGCGGCCCCACCTCTTCAAAAGGAAGGCCGGTCGCTTTGGCCAGCCGTCCCTCACTGGTGATGAGCCCGACGCGCCAGCCGCCAAATCGGGCCCGCATGGTCTGCCCAAAGGCCTGATAGAGAGCCGTCAGCTGGCCTTTGTCACCGATCCGCGCGCCGTAAGGGGGATTGGTCAGCACGAGACCCGGCGGCACGCCTTCCGCCGGGGCCACAACGCTGACGGGGTGCTGCGTGAACTGAATGAGACCGTCGACGCCCGCTCGCGCGGCGTTGGCATTCGACATCTCAATGGCGCCCGCCAGCCGATCACTGCCAAACGCGATGGGCGTAGCTTGCTCTGGCTCCGCTTTCAGCTCGTTTTTCATATCCGTCCACTGATGTTGATCGAAGCTGGCGAGGCGCTCGAACGCGAAGGCACGGGCCCGTCCGGGCGCAAGCCCGGCACTGATCTCCGCCGCCTCGATGGGAATGGTGCCGGAGCCACAGAAAGGATCGACCAGCGCCTCGCCCGGTGCGTAGGAGCATTCACGAAGGAACATTGCCGCCAGCGTTTCACGCAAAGGCGCCTTGCCCACGGCTTGTTTGAAGCCGCGGCGGTGCAGGAGCTCGCCACAGCTGTCGATACTCAACGTGCACAGATTGTCTTCGATGCGGCAGGCGATCTGGATCGTCGGCACGTTGCCTTCAGCCGCGACCGCCCCGGCGGCGAGGGCCGCGTTCAATACCCGCTCCGCCGCCGCACCACTGTGATAGATCTTCGAGCGCTTGGTGGTGGCTTCCACCTTTATGGCGGTTTCTGGTGCCAAGAGATCCGTCCACGGCAGAGCGCGGGCGCGTTTATCCAGCTGCGCAAGGTGAGTAACGCGAAACTGCGCAATGCGGACGAGGATCCGGCTCGCGCCCCGGCACCAAAGATTAAGCCGCCACACATCGGGCCAATCGCCCTGCACCACAACGCCACCTGAAACGGCTACGGCACCGGCATAACCCAGCGCGTGCGTCTCCTGCAGCAGGGTGTGTTCAAGGCCCGGCGGGCCCTGCAGGAAGATTTCAAACGACGGCGCCTCGGTCACGACTGATTGAAGTGCTTTGAAAGCCGCAGCCTCTGGCCCTGATAGTTGGAGGATAATTTTGATCCGTAGGCGTTCTCTGGCACGCGGGTGAGCCGCTCAAAGAGAAGACGCGCCACACACTGGCCATGGTCGATCACGAAAGGCGCATCATAGCCGCGCACTTCGAGCACCGCGCGGCTGCCAGATTCAAGACCAAAGCCAGGGTCAAAAAAGCCGGCATAGTGCACACGAAAGGCCCCAAGCTCGGTGTCGATTGGCACCATTTCGGCCGCCAAATCATGGGGTATGCGAAGCTCTTCAGCGCTCGCCAAAATATAGAACTCGTCCGGGTCGAGGATCATGAACCCGCTTTGGGGGCGTGGGATCGGCTCAAAATAATCATCAGGATCAAGAATACCGACCTTATCGACATCGATTAGGCCCGAATGTCGCCGCGCGCGGTAGCCGACCGTGTCGCCCAAGCTTTCGCCTAAATCGACCGAGAGCCGCAAGCCGCCATCGATCACATCGCCATCGGCATTGACGAGGCCATCGCCCTTCTGCAGGCGCGCCAAGTCAATGTCGCTTAAGGCACATGGCGGACGGCTGAGACGCAGCTGGTTGAGCGAAGAGCCCTCACGAACCAAAATAGAGAAAGTGCGCGGGCTGATCTCCGCGTAGAGGGGCCCTTCATAGCAATAGGGCACCGCCTCATACGAAGTTGACCGATCCGTCACCAAACGAACGAAAACATCGATACGACCCGTTGAACTTTTCGGGTTTGCCCGCGCAACCCACCCTTGCGGCAGGGCCAGCCGCTCTCGCAGCTCGACCACATATACGCAGCCCTTTTCGAGCACAGCGCCGCCTGAGAGGTCCAATTCGTGTAAGGACAAGCCGCCCTCGAGCCGCTCGGCCACCGTTTGCCCGCGCCCCGGCAAGAACGCCGCCCGCACCCGCCAGGCCCGCGTGCCTAAGGTAAGATCGAGACTGGCCGGCTGCACTTGGGTCGGCGTTAACGGCGCGCCAAGGCCGATCACACCCGCTTCAATCGCGTCGGTCAGGTCTTCGGCGATGAACACGCCGGGCGCGGTGGTTTGCGTTGACATGGCAGGCTTAGCCGCTCTACGCCCGCGCCACTCGGGCCGGGTTTGGGCCGGCCGGCTTGCGGCGGCCCGGGTTGAAACAGGTCGACACCGCTAAAAGGCCGGAGCGCTGCACGTCAAGCCGGGAAGAGAGCTTGGCATGCGCTGACCAAAGGCAACAGGTCGTGAAGAAGACAAGCGATACGTCAAAATGGCAACCGCGCACCAAAGCGGTGCGCAGCGGTGTGAACCGCGGATTTCAAGAAACCTCAGAGGCGCTGATCCTCACCTCGGGCTACGCGTATGATAGCGCGGACCAGGCAGCTGGCCGGTTCAGCGGCGAGGATGACGGCTATATCTACTCGCGGTTTTCGAACCCCACGGTGGAGATGTTCGAAAACCGCCTCGCCGCCCTTGAAGGCGCGAATTGGTGCATGGCCGCCGCCACGGGCATGGCCGCGGTGACAGCAGGCTTTTTGAGCCAGCTCGCGCCCGGCGATCACGTGGTCTCAAGCCGCGCGCTGTTCGGCTCCTGCCGATATGTGGCGGAGGATTTGTGCGGGCGGATGAAGATCGAAACGACCTTCATCGACGGCACCGACCTGAGCGCTTGGGAGCGCAACATCCGCCCCGAAACGAAGCTCTTTTTCCTGGAAAGCCCGTCTAACCCGGGCCTTGAAGTGCTCGATATCGCGGCCATCGCCCAGATCGCCAAGAAGCACGGCATCAAGCTGATGGTGGATAACGTGTTCGCCTCGCCGATCCTCCAGCACCCGCTCGAATTGGGGGCGGACCTCGTCGTTTATTCGGCCACCAAACATATGGATGGCCAAGGCCGCGTGCTCGGCGGCGCCATTTTGGGGCAAGACATCGATTGGCGGAACGAGATCCTCCGGCCATTCATGCGCAACACTGGCCCTTCGCTGAGCCCGTTCAATGCTTGGGTCCTGGTCAAATCATTGGAAACGCTGGACCTTCGTGTCAGGGCGATGGCAGCGGGCGCCGCGGAAGTGGCCGACAATGTCGCCGACTATTTAGGCGGGCCGCTGAAAACCGTCCGTTACCCCTTCCGTGAGGATCACCCGCAGCATGCTGTGGCGCGCGACCAAATGGAAGCGGGCGGCACGGTCATCACGGTCGAATTCGATGGTGATGCTGAAGCGGCGCAAGCGCGGGCGTTCCGCTTCCTCAATGCGCTCGAATTGATCGACGTCTCGAACAATCTCGGCGACGCCAAAACCCTTGCAACGCATCCCCGCACAACCACCCACCATCGATTGTCCGAGGAATCGCGGCTAGAACAAGGGGTGACCCCGGGGCTTGTCCGTATTTCCATTGGCCTTGAAGATCCGAAGGATTTAATCACAGATCTTCGACAGGCCCTCGATGGTGTGTGAGGGCCGCAGTAAGAGTGACGATGCGGCTGGCAATGCAGGACGACGACCATCTCTACGAATGTGTGACCCGTGGCATTCGCATTTCCGTGGAGCCAGACTTCCTCGAGGAAGATTCTGAGCCCTGCGAGGACCATTACGTTTGGGCCTACACCGTTCGGATCGACAATGAGTCCGGGCAAGTGGTGCATCTGAAAGCCAGACGCTGGCATATCACCGATGCCAGCGGTCGCACGGTGGTGGTCAGCGGCGATGGGGTGCTGGGCGAACAGCCCGTACTCCGCCCCGGCGATGCGTTTGAGTACACCTCGGGATGTCCGCTCACGACGCCATCGGGCCTGATGGTCGGCGTCTATGCGATGGAAAACGAGAGTGGCGAGGAATTCGAAGTGCAAATCCCCGCCTTCTCCCTCGACAGCCCGCATGACTGGCAGCGGCTGAATTAAGCGGTGCTTCGTCGTCGCCCCAAACAGCGGTAAAACGCCGCCATGCTCGATTTCAGGCCGGTCCTGCTGGTTATCGGCATTTTCGTGGCGATGTTTGGCGCCCTGATGCTGATCCCAATGCTCGCCGATCTCGTGTCGGGCGATCCGGATTGGCGCGCCTTCGGGTTATCGGCTTTGCTCGCTGGCGGCTTTGGCGGCGGGCTGACCGCCGCCAGTTGGGGACGGATCGAGTCGATCTCAGCGCGGCAGGGTTTTTTGGTGACCACGCTCAGCTGGCTGGCGCTCGTTCTGGTTGCCTCGGTGCCGCTGATGCTGGGGTCGATGGAGCTCAGCTTCACCGACGCTTTTTTTGAGGCCATGTCCGGCCTGACCACCACCGGCGCCACCGTGGTGGTCGGCCTTGATGATGCGCCCCGCGGCTTTTTATTGTGGCGATCGATCCTGCAATGGATTGGCGGTGTGGGCGTCGTAATTATGGCGATCGCGCTCTTGCCCTTTCTCTCGGTCGGGGGGATGCAGCTCTTCCGTCTTGAGAGCTCCGATCAGTCCGACAAAATTCTGCCGGGGGCGTCGCAAATCGCGACGGCCATCACCTCTCTCTATGTGACCTTCACGGTTCTCTGTTTCTTGAGTTACCGGGCGATGGGCATGAATGCGTTCGACGCCCTCAACCATGCCATGACCACAATCGCGACGGGGGGCTACTCCACGCGGGATGCCTCGTTCGGATATTTTCTCTCAGACCCGAATATCCGGGGACCGATTGATTTGGTGGCGACCTTTTTCATGATCATGGGGGCGCTACCTTTCGGGGTCTATCTGTTGATGCTTCGGGGGCGTCTGAACGCCTTTGGCAACGATGCACAGGTGCGATTCTTCTTAGCGGCAGCGGCAACGTTCATTCTGATCGTTGGCACGCGCATTGTTTCAGCGCTTGATTTCGACACCTTCACCGGGTTTCGCTACGCGGCTTTCAACGTCGTTTCCGTCATGACCGGCACCGGCTATGCGACGACAGATTACGGCCTTTGGGGCTCGTTCGCGGCGGGCTTCTTCTTTTGCATCATGTTTGTGGGAGGTTGCGCGGGTTCCACATCGTGCGGGCTCAAAATCTTCCGCCTCCAGGTCGCTTTTGCCGCACTATGGGTTTACGCGCGACGGTTGGCGCATCCTCATCGGATCGTCACGGCACGGTATAATGGGCAAGCGATCACCGACGATGTGTTCTTATCGGTGATGAGCTTTGCCTTCGCCTATTTCACCTGCTTTGCCACGATCGCTGTCCTGCTTTCGCTCTTCCAGCTAGACGCGGTGACAGCGCTGTCGGCGGCCGGCTCCGCCATCGCCAATGTGGGGCCGGGGCTGGGACCGATCATCGGGCCGGCGGGCAACTATGCATCCCTGGTCGCACCGGTAAAATGGATACTCGCCTTCGCCATGCTGCTCGGACGGCTTGAAATCTTTACTGTGCTCGTTCTTCTAGCACCGGGCTTTTGGCGACGGTGAGCGTCGCCCTTTAGCCCGCGACTTCCAACGCATAACCCGCAGATCTGACCGTGCGGATAGGATTGGTGTGGCCGTGTTTATTGAGGGCCTTCCGTAGACGTCCGATGTGTACGTCTACCGTGCGCGCCTCAACGAAGACGTCGGAGCCCCACACCGCATTCAACAATTGCTCACGCGAGAAGACACGACCCGGATTTTGGATCAGGTGATCCAAGAGTTTGAATTCCGTCGGGCCCAGATGAATTTCATTCTCACCGCGACGCACGCGATGCGCCGCACGGTCGATTTCAATATCGCCGAAAATGACCGCCTCTGCGACCAATCCGGGCCGAATACGCCGAAGCACAGCATTGATCCGCGCCACCAGCTCCGCCATCGAAAACGGCTTCACCAAATAATCATCGGCCCCCATGTCGAGCCCTCGCACGCGATCGGCTTCTTCCGCGCGGGCGGTCAGCATGATGACGGGAATATTCTTTGTTTCCGTACGACTGCGGAGGCGGCGACACACTTCGATGCCCGAAATATTCGGCAACATCCAATCCAGGATGACAAGGTCGGGATGATCCTCATCAACGCGCAGCAATGCCTCTTCGCCATCCCGTGCCAGGACAGGTTCGAAGCCCTCTTTCGCCAAATTATACTCGAGAAGCGCGCTGATGGCCTCTTCATCCTCGACGATCAACACTCGGGTCGCGCTCATCTTACTCCTCGTCCGTCAGTCACCAGGCGCGGGCCACCGACCTGTCGCGCGCCGTTGGGTTATGGCCTCGCCGCCGCCTGAGCCGTCAAGGCGGTGACGCTGGTAAAATCTTTCTTCGGCCGTTCGCCAGCCAATTCCGTGCCGGTCAGGGTGTAATGGACCCGCTCGGCGATATTTG
This sequence comes from uncultured Caulobacterales bacterium, assembly GCA_964342585.1. Lineage (GTDB taxonomy): Bacteria > Pseudomonadota > Alphaproteobacteria > Caulobacterales > Parvularculaceae > Parvularcula. The sequence goes on from CAYFHK010000002.1 coordinate 15,725, forward strand.
TTGCGTGGTCGCCAATACGCTCAAAGTTCTTCGCCACGAAGACCAAATGCGTGCCCTCGACGATATTCACCGAATACTGGCTCATGGACACGAGGATCTCGCGGAAGATGGAGTTGTACAGCTCATCGATCTGCGCGTCGGTTTCGCGGACCGCTCGCGCCACATCGGGATTGCTGCGGAAGAGGGCATCCAGGCTCTCACCAAACTGCGCCAGCGCACTGCGCCCCATGCGCGCCACCACAGGCGAAACGCGCATTGCCGGCTCTGTATCTTCAGCAGAAGCCAAAGCGGTCGTCCGCTTGGCCACGTTTTTCGCCAAATCGCCGATACGTTCCATCTCGGCCGCGATCTTCACCGCCGTCATCGCCCGACGCAGGGATTCGCCCGTGGGCCGGGTATCTTCGAGAATGCCGACAACCTGACGTTCGATCAGCCGTTCATGCTCATCCACATGGCTATCGCTCGACCACACGCTCTGCGCGAGGGCCTCATCGCCGCGCTCGAAGGCGGCGATCGCATCAGCAACCTGCTGCTCAACAACACCACCCATCGTCGCGAGGGCGATGTCGACCTTTTCGAGCCGGCCGGTGGCAGATTTGAGCAAACCAAAAGGCATGTAGCACTCCCAGGGAGGAAATCATGTGCCTGATTTGTGTGACAGATTCTTGTCCCGATCACACTAGATATAGCAGTCGATCATGCGCGTAACCACGTGTATTTGCCGCTCAAATCCCGGACCACTATGAGGCCGAGTCCGACACCTTTGGCTTTACTTGAGGCGCCGTGTCATTCGCCCTTTCTGGGCGACGACCAAAGAAACAGGTGAACGCCGACCCGCGGCCTTCCGCACTTTCAATCTGCAACCCGGCCCGGTGGCGTTGGAGCACGTGTTTGACGATCGCGAGACCAAGGCCGGTGCCGCCTTTTGAGCGACTCAACTCTGGGTTCACACGATAGAACCGCTCGGTGAGCCGCGGCAGATCGGTCGGCTCAATCCCCGGGCCCTGATCTTCCACGCGCAGAAAGGCAATTTCGTCTTCATCAATGCCCGAGCGGATGGCAATTTGAGAGGCGGTGTCACCGCTGCGTAGCGCCCCCGCCATGACGGGAGGCGCCCCGCCGCCCACGCGGATCGTCACTGCCGGATCAGCCGCGTTGGCATCCACGCCATATTTCATTGCATTATCACACAAATTCTGCACCAGGCGGAACAATTCGTGCCGATCGCCAATGACCTCGATGAGCCCATCAGCAACGACACAGTTCAGCCGTACGCCGCGCTTTTCGGCCACGGGCATGAGGCTCTCGCAGACAGATTTTGCGACATTGGCGAGATCCACCGTCTCATTGGGCAGCTTGTGCTCATTGAGCTCCAGTGTCGAAAGCCCAATCAAGTCTTCGACCAGCCGCAACATGCGCTCAACTTGGCCTGACATGATCCCTAAGAAACGGCTACGGGCCTGCGGGTCGTCGCGCGCATGCCCCTGCAGCGTCTCGATAAAGCCGCCGAGCGACGCCAATGGCGTGCGCAACTCATGACTTGCATTGGCAACAAAGTCTGTACGCATTCTTTCAAGCCGCTTCTGTTCCGTCCGATCGCGAAGCATCAAAACGACGCGTTGCTCCTGATTCTCGTCTAGCGGCGCCGCGTAGAACAAATGGGTCCGCTCATTGACGCCCGGCGTGGTGAACTCCACTTCCGCAGGCTTTCCCGTCGCCCTGACCAACCGATAAGCCTCAAGCGCGGCAGGAGCACGGATGATGCTGGTGATATGACGCCCCTTCATCTCCTCCCCGAAGAGTTCGACACAAGCAGGATTGAAGTTTTCGACATCGCCATTCCGGTCGAGCAGCATCACCGGCTGCGGCAACGCGTTCACCAGGGCGCGGAGCCGCGCATAGCCATCGCGATACTCCGCCTCGACATTCACGCCGACCGGCACGGCGGGGGCATCGCGCAACGTGTAGTATCGGAAGAATAGGATCGTCACATAGATCAAGTAGACGGCGATGGCGGCGGGAAGCGGCAAATGGGTCATCATCGCCACCGCGGCCAATAAGATCAGACCCGCCGCGCCGCATACGAGGAAGTCGCCAAGGCGACTCCGCCCGAAAGTGCGCATTTTCTGCACGTTCGTTTTCAGTTCGGTTTCGTTCACGTCGACTGCGTGACCCGGCGCCGCAACGACCGCATTTCCATGTCGCTGTGGGCACGTCTCAGAACGATCACCGTTTGGCCTTTCCCATCATCGACATTGCCGCCACCGTCATCGCCTCCGTCCCCACACGAATTGAGGGCTCCGGGCTGATCTTGAAAAAGGGCGAGTGATGCGATGGGGCGCTCGCCACTTGATCAGCGGGCGTGCCGCCAACGCGGAAGTAAACGCCCTTCACGTCGTGTTCAGGCGCCACAAAATAGGCGAAATCCTCTGCCCCCATCCCGGTACGATCACTTTCATAGAGGACATCCTCACCGAAATGCTTCGCAAATGTCGTGCGAAGGGCCGCTGCCAGCGCCGGATCATTTCGCGTTGGCGGCGTGGTCCGTGTTTTGGACGGCTTGACGATCGGCATCAGGTCTTCGGGCACATCCATCGAGACGGCAACGCCGCGCGCCACGCGCTCAATGCCTTCCAGCAATTGTTCGCGCACTTCGGGTTTATCCGAACGCACGGTCAGCTCGAGTTTCACCTCATCGGGGATGATGTTGTGCTTGATGCCCCCGTGGATCGAGCCCACCGTCACAACGCCCGCATCCAGCGGAGACAGCGTTCGGCTGACCAAGGATTGAAGGGAGACGACAATCTGGGCGGCCACAAGCACCGGGTCGATGCCTTTATGGGGCGAAGCGCCATGGGCGCCCACGCCGCGCACAATCAGATCAACACTATCCGAGCTCGAATAAACTGGCCCGCCTTTCACCAACAGTTTGCCCGTCGGCATCTCCGAGGAGACATGCAACGCGAAAGCATAATCCGGCTTCGGAAAATCGGTGTATAACCCATCTTCGATCATCTCCCGCGCGCCCGAAATGATCTCTTCGGCCGGCTGTGCCGCCAGAACCAGCGTGCCCCGCCATTCGCTCTTCCGCTCCGCCATCTGCATCGCCGTGCCGATCAGCGAGGTAATGTGCACGTCGTGCCCACATGCATGCATGACAGGTTTTTCTTTTCCGTCGAGGTCCACCTGCCGCGCCTTTGAGGCATAGGGCAGACCCGTGTCCTCCTCGATCGGCAGCCCGTCCATGTCGGCCCGGATAAGCACTGTAGGCCCGGCGCCGTTTTCCATCACCGCCACAACACCGGTGCGACCGATCCCCTCGGTCACCTGATACCCTAGCGCCCGCAGCTCTTGTGCGATCCGCGCAGAGGTCTTGGTTTCGCGGAAAGACAGTTCGGGGTTGGCGTGAAAATACTCAAACAGCGGCCCAAGCGTTTCTTGGTAATCCGTCGCGATTGACTGCGCCAAGGGCGGCTGTGCGTGGGCACTGGCCGTTAGCAGCAGAAAAGCTGGCAGGGCAGACAAAGGGATTCTCATGGCGAGCGGCAGACTCCTCATGTCACGACAACCTGAGGAGTGTATGGGGGTAACGCCACCCTCGCAAGGCAGGCCTATTCGACGCCGGTCATCACAAACTTCTGCACGCGGCGACCTGTATTCACCTCAGAAGTGTAGAGATTGCCCTCGCTGTCGACATCGACGCTGTGCAGCCAGATAAATTCACCGGGATACCGGCCATTCCGGCCAATCGCGCCCAGCTCCTCATAAGTCTCTGCGTCCAAGATCCACACTTGGCCGTTCATCATGTCTGCAATGTAGAGATATTCGCCGTCCGGTGAGAAGGCGACGTCCGATGCCGTCCGCGTGCCGCCGGTTTCAGGCGCAAGGACGATATTCTCAACGAAGACCGTTTCGCCTTCATCACTGGTCTCAAAGACTTGCACGCGATTGTTTCGACGATCGCAGACGTAAATCCGCTCGTCTGGCCCTGTGACGATGCAATGCACGATATCGCCAAAGCTGTCCGACGTCGGATTCGCCCCGCCATCAGCATTGCTTGAGGCTTGGCTTTGATCGAATTGGCCTTCGCGGGTCTTGGAGTCGGGCGAAACGCCATAGGCGCCCCAATATCGGCTGAACTCATTGGTCTCCGCGTCAAAACCAATAATCCGCTTGTTGATATAGCCATCCGCAATCAGAACATCACCGCTCGTGGGATCCACCGCAATGTCTGCCGGATTGCCCAACAAGGCCTGATCATAATTGCCCGCCGTCTCGGTCCGCTGGCCATAGGCGCGGATGAATTCGCCCTCTTGGGTGTAGTTCAATACGACATGGTCGCCATCGCCATTCCCGCCGATCCAGACAGTGCCATCGGGTGCGATGTGAATGCCGTGAACAACCGTCGGCCACTGGGTCACCCCATCGACGGCAGGCGCGATATCCGGCCCGCCCCAGCCTTTGATGTAATCGCCGTCTTGGGAGAATTGCATGACATGCGGCGCCGCCCGGCAGCACACGGCAATGGGCGGATCTTGGTCGAGACCATTGTCAGAGAAGCCGAGCGTGTTTGGCCGCTGGATCAGCCAAATTGTGTCGTCCGCCGCGACGGCCACGCCGGGCACATGGCCCAAGATCAGGTCTTCGGGCATTTTCGGCCATGAGGCGTCGGCCTTGAAACGCGGGATCGGTCGATCTGTGAATTGCTGCGTTTTGACATCCACCAGCGGCGACGTGACCACGGATGCTTCTTCGATCGCTGTCTCAGCAGAAGCACTCGCCTCCTCGGGCGCTTCCGCGCAAGCGATCGAGATCGCCGCCACCGCGAAGGTCATGGTAAGACGATGAAAACGCATGGTTTTTGATCCCTCGAATGAATAATCGCGCCGATTCTACGCTCGGCGCGCACCCTTTGCCTCGCGTCATATAGCCCGAAAATGCGACTAGAGGAGGAACCCCACCTTTTCTTTCACCTCGCGGAGGATCGGGTCGGCAATGGCTGCCGCCCGCGCGGCGCCATCCCGCAGCACTGCATCGAGATGATCAGGATTGTCTTTCAATTGGCGCATTTCGGCCGACATTGGCGCGAGCTTCTCCACCGCGAGCTCAGCCAATGCCGGCTTGAACGCACCAAAGCCCTGCCCGCCAAATTCGGCCAGCACCGCCTCATCCGTCATCCCCGCAAGGGCCGCGTAGATCCCGACAAGGTTTCGCGCCTCGGGACGGGCCTCAAGTTCCTCAACGCTTTCGGGCAAGGGCTCCGGGTCGGTTTTGGCCTTCTTGATCTTCTTGGCGATCGTATCGGCATCATCCATCAGCCCAATGCGAGACGCATCGGAAGGATCGGATTTCGACATTTTGGCCGACCCATCACGTAATGACATAACCCGGGCGCCAGGACCTTTAATCAGCGGCTCAGGCAACGGGAAGAAATCTTCCGCATCAAAATCATTGTTGAACCGGGTCGCGATATCTCGCGCCAGCTCAAGATGCTGCTTTTGATCTTCCCCTACCGGAACGAAGTGGGCGCGATACGCCAGAATGTCAGCCGCCATCAAATTGGGGTAGACGAACAAACCGACAGAGGCTCGCTCTTTGTCCTTGCCCGCCTTATCTTTAAATTGCGTCATCCGATTGAGCCAGCCCATGCGGGCAACGCAATTGAAAATCCACGCGAGCTCTGCGTGTGCGCTCACCGCGGATTGATGGAAGATGATCGCTTTTTGCGGATCAATGCCGGCCGCCAGATAGGCCGCGGCGATTTCCCGCGTTTGATCGCGCAGGGCCGCGGGGTCTTGCCAAACGGTGATCGCGTGCAAATCGACGATGCAATAAATGCAATCATAGTCGTCTTGCATCGCGACGAATTTGCGGATGGCCCCGAGATAATTGCCCAGGTGCAAATTGCCTGTCGGCTGCACGCCTGAAAAGACGCGCGGACGCGTTTGTGAAGCTTCTGTCGTCATAACCGCGGCTGTTACTCTGCTGAACGTTCGGACGCCAGCCCTCGCGGCTTCCCGCCATTCACGCCGTCTTCAATGAAGCGCCAGAGCTCACGGTAGAGCTCGTCCTGCGACGGCGGATTCTCAGACAGTAAGGCATCGGCCATCGCCACGCGGACAGCGCCCACCACCGCCGGCCCCACGACATTGGGGTTCACATGGTCGTCGATATCGCCCTGCTCGATCCCCATGCGAATATTCTTGATCGCCCATTCGATGCTTTCGCGCCGACGCGGTTCTGAGCTCGCGAGCACCTCCGGGCTGCCGGAAAAATTCGCGACCATCATTTTCGCGGCCGGATCGCCGAACAAGAAATTGATGGCGGCACCGAGCCGCGCGCGCTCGCGATCTTGCCAGCGGTAATTCTCGCCTTCGAGCTGTTCGGCAGCAGCCCACATGGCCTGCTGATACCGGTCGAAAAAATCCTTCACGACCGCCGAGATCAGCCCGGCCTTGTTGCCAAAGTAGTGATAGGCGAGCCCAACGGACGCATCGGCGCGACGAGCAACATCCGCCATCTCGATTTGCCCATTATGCTCGATCAACGCGGCTTGCGCTGCGGCAAGAATCCGCTCTCGCATCTGCGATTTTTCACTCATCACGAAACAACCACGCCAACAGTATTGAGAAACCGAAAAAATATGATCTGACGAATATCGTTAACACAAGTCTACGCTGTCATTCGTCAGATTTCTAGCCTCACCACGCATTGCAGAGCGATTTTCAAAAGGCCATCACCCGCGCCGGGTCAATTGGTTTGCCATCCGATCGTATCTCAAAATGGAGATGCGGACCCGTTGCATTGCCAGACATTCCGACAAATCCCACCGTCTGCCCGTGCACGACTTTGTCACCGAGACCGACGGCGTGGCGATCAAGGTGCGCGTAATAGGTGGTAATGCCTTTGCCGTGATTGACAATTACCAGCCGGCCGAAACCGCGCTGCGTGCCTGCAAAAATCACCCGGCCCGATCCTGCCGAGGACACCGGCGTGCCGATCGGTGCACGCAGGTCGATCCCATAATGGCTGCGGCTCATGCTCCGCCTACCGAATGAGGAGCTCACATCCACCTGTGCAATCGGCCTCGTCAAATTCAGACTCGCAGCTTTATCGAATGAGGAAGCGCAGGCGGATAGCGCGGCGAGAAACGCTACGCACACGAAGGATCTAATCGTGATAATATGTGCCGTGCTGCGCATAATACTTGTAACTGCCCTCATACCCGTATCCCGCCTGGCGCCGCATGTCCACTTGGGTCAATAGCGCACCGCCGAGGGGCGTATCGAGATCGGCGAGAATTTTCCGCGCCGATCGGGCCACCGCCACGGGGGTTTCTTTCCACCGAACACACTGGATCACCAGGTCTGCCGCCTCCACCACAGACCGTGCATCAGCAACGGCCGTGAGCGGCGGCGTATCGAGGATGATAACGTCGAAACGTTCACGCAAGCTTGCCAAAACCCGCGCAAACCCTTGCGCCCCAAAGGGATCTCCCGTGCCCGTGCGATCAAGGGCGGCAGGCAGGATCGACAGGTCTGTTCGCGGGTCCCGGACCAAGGATTGGTCAAGAGTGGCATCGCCGCGGACCAAGGGCAGCAAGCCGGTATTCGCCGCTTCGGCCGTTGTGTCGTCACGCTCGATATAAGCTGACAGCACCCGGCGACGAAGGTCACAATCGACGACCACCGTCCGATCACCGGCCAATGCCGAGATGCGACCCAAACAGAGGGCCGAGGACGTTTTCCCTTCACCCGACACCGCAGAGGTGAAGGCAACCACCCGCCCCTTTGCCCCTTCCGGCAAGCTCCGCATCACCACACCGCGCAGCGTTCGATAGCTCTCCGCGAAAGCTGAGAGGGGCTTCTCGACCAAATAGTCCTGGGGCGTCGCAATATCGCCCTGAAGCTTGTCTTGGCTCAGCATCGGAACGAGCGCAACGAGCGGCGCGCCCAATTGCTTCTCAACGTCCTCCGCGGTGCGGATACCACTATCGAAGGCTTCGATGAGGGCGATGGCGAGACCGCCCATTGCCGTCCCCAGCAACAGTCCGAGGGCCGCGTTGAGCTTTTTGTTTGGAAAGCTCGGGTCCGCTGGAACGCTCGCCGGATCTGCGATCCGCGCATCGGCTTCGGCCAGATCTTCAAACAGTTGCGCCTGTTGCGAGCGTTGTAACAATTGCTCATAATTCCGCCGGCTGACTTCTGCTTCACGCTCGAGTTCGCGCAATCGGACGAGAGCTTGGTTGTCCGCCGTCAGCCCATCGCGCAGCTCTTCGATCGAGCGGCGGAGCGACAATACGCGCTCACGCGCCACGTCCACTTCATTCTTGAGCCCGGCGACGATGCGGCCCACCTCGCCGTTGATCTGTGCCGTGAGGTCCGCCGACTCTGAGGCGATATTCTCGACAAGGGGGTGCTTTGGCCCATAGCGTGTCTCAAGATCAGCCCTGCGGCGGGCCAAATCGGCCTGCTTCGCGCGGAGCGTCGCAATGGTTTGTGACGACAACACATCGCTGATCGCATCGGCGCCCGCGCCAAGCGAGAGCCGACGATTGACGGCAGAATACTTCGCTTGGCGCTCTGCTAGCGATGCCTCCTGGATGATGAGCTGCGCCTGCAGATCGGAGACCTGCTGTTCTGAAAGAAGCGAGCCTTCCGCGGATAAAAGCCCGGTTTCATTCCTGTACTGTTCAACGGCGATCTCTGCTGCGCGCAGCTCGCCGCGCGTGCGGGCCACCGCCGTATCGAGATAGTCCGTCATCAGCTCATAGGTTTCAAATTTTTGATCGAGCTGATCGATGAGGTATTGCCGCGCATAGGTATCCGCGATGGCTGCGGCCAATTCCGGGTCTTCGCTCGTGGCCGTAACATCGATGGCATAGGTCACGCCCGCGCGCTCGACGGTCACCCGATCCATCAAGCGATCAATCGTCCGTGCTTTAATGACATTTTCCGATGGCGGCTCGCCCGCGAATTGTGGCGGGATTAGGCGCTCAAGCAGGTCAACCTTCCCTTCCGCGAGTGGGTTGAACTCTGGCACCGTGTACAGATTGAGCTCTTCGGCAACGCGGGTCGCCATCGACCGTCCACCGATCAGCTCCACTTCAGTGGTCACGACTGCCGTGTCAGGCGACATGCCGCTGATAAACGCAGAAACATCCAGTGCTTGAGTTTGACGGGCGTTGAGCACCACTTTAGAGGTTGCATCATAAGTCGGCGTGAGGCGCAGCGTCACCACCGCCACCAGCGCCAAGACGATCATCAGCACGGAAATAAATAGCCGAAACCGGCGCCGAAAAATGGCCCAAAGCTCCGGGATCGCACTCATCACCGTCTCCTGGGTGAGGGTGACGGGCGCAAATCGGATCGGTGTGTGTGCGTTCATGACGTCTCCACGGCGCCCGAATATCCGGTGCCTCGCTCATCTTATAGAGTGCGAGGCCTGTGCCATGTTAACCGCCCGTAAGGCCGGGATTCAACGCTTCAGCGACACCGTGACCAGCACTTGGTGCGCGTCATAATCAGTATCGAAGCCGCCTTCGAAGACATCGGTGCCGACGTCCTGCGCCTCATAGGTGTAGCCGCCCCGCACGCTCACGTGGCGATTGGCGAAATACTCAAGGCCGACGCCGCCGCCATAGCGCTCAACTTCCTGATCGTAGGGGGTGCCGTCCGTGCTCCGCGAGAGTTGATCAGGATAGTCTTGGGTGCCGTAGCCCGCAAAGGCATACGCCAAGAGGTTTCGGCGCAACTCGCGGTCCACCCGCGCGACCACCTCAGTGGAGACGAAGCCGCCTGCCGCGATGAAGGCGGACTCTTCAGCATCGCGTTCCGCGGTCAGCGATACCGTGGTCAGCTCGGTGGGGAACCACTCAAGGCTGGCCCTGACGCCCACCCCTTCGGCTTTTTCAAAGGCGGGATCATCATAGTCGCGCGAGAAATAGCCCACCCCCACTTCGCCGCGAATGAGCTGCGTCACATCGAATTCTGCGCCCACATCGAAGGTATAGCCTTCTGAATCGCGAGACCGGCCAAAGGCATCCGTTTCGCGGTCATAGCGCTGCACATCGCTCACGCCACGAACAAAAATGGCCACATCGCGGGTGACAGCAAAACTCACCTGGCCGAGAACAGAATAGGCCGTCCGGTCACGGAAGTCCTGATCTCGCTCAGGCGTTACGGGAAGACTATCGGCGGCGATGATGTCAACATCATCAAAGTCGAAATTGGCGACGTCAAAGCGGCCGCGATAGCGGAAGCGCCCTTGCTCATGGGAGACGCCGGCATAGCCGGCCGCTCTTTCGTATCTGACGGGCTCGTCGGTCAACGCCGCGCCATTGTTCACGCGGCGGGACTCGTTGAGCCGATCAAAGCTGATGCCGCCGAAGAAGGCCGTCTCACGGCTGATGTCCAATTGCCCGTTCAGATAGGCGCCCTCATTTCTGATGGCTTCGCTATTGAACCGCTCGTGCGCATAGAGCTCCGTGTATGCGCCGGCTGAAAGGCCATGCCGAGACCACAGGGTCTCAGCATGAACACTCGGGCGTGCAATGAAGAAATAATCCGATTGGTCCTCAAAGTCTTCAAGCCCAGCAGACGCCGGCGCGTTCGACAGCGCAAAGACGTTGGAGTTGTAGCCTGCACTTAAGTCCAGTCGTGGACGGACGATAAATTGGCCAGCCCGAATGCCCGGTGCAGCGAATTCGGGCCGCTCGCGCTCGCGGACATTCACGTTACGGTCGCGGAGGAACAGAGAATCGGCGTGGGCCGACGAAACCAGCATGTCACCGATAACGAATGCGCCGCTGACGGCGACGCCGAGGGCGCCGATCGCAGCCGTACTCATCATTTTTCTGCGGACCACCACGCAGGCCCTCCACCCAAATGCCGTCAGGCGCCGGGAATTGCTTAATCGCTCTTCACCATGACGCTGCAAATCCCGGACCGGATTTTGTAACGGTGAAACTAGGTCAGCCGCCGATTGCCCGTCAATCTGATGTTAAGATAGCGTTAACTCAGAAATAGCGCTCTTCGATCCGGATGGTATCGCCCGGCATGACGGGCGTTGAAGAGGTGAGCGGGAATTTTAGCTCTTCCGTCGCGCCAGCGCGGCGAATGAAGACAACGCCTTTCCGTGCGCGATACGTAAAGCCTTCGGCTGTCGCCACAGCATTAAGAACCGTCAGCCCGTTTTGGTACGGATAAGTGCCCGGCCGTTTCACTTCACCCAGAATGTAAAAGGGGCGATAGCTGACAACTTCGGCGCTCACGCGCGGGTCTTTCAGATAGCCGTCGAGAAAAGCGGTTTCGACCGCGCCCTCAAACTCGCGCACGGTCATGCCCCGCGCCTTCACCTCGCCAATTAGCGGCAACGCCACGGATCCCGATCCATCGACAGCGAAGTCACCAGAGAGCTCAGGCTCATTAAAAATGCTGAGCCTGACACGGTCGCCCGGCCCCAACCGATAATCTTCCACCTCGAAGGTGCTCGGCACTTCCGCCGCCCCTTCACGCACAGCTGCGGGCGTAGAGGCACAGGCCGAGAGAAAAATAAGCGTCATTAGGATCGAAACGACACGGATGCGCATGGCTTTGGGCCTCCTCAACCGAAAATTTGCAGGAGTGATACCATGTTCCCGTATTCGCGGGTAAGCGCCGTGACATTGTCATCGGGAATTAGGGGAGCCGTTGCCCATGCCTATCGTTCAGCTTGTCGTGCTTGCGATTGTTCAAGGGCTGACGGAATTTATTCCCGTTTCCTCCTCCGCTCACCTGATCTTGGCGCCGCATGTCCTGAATTGGGATGACCAGGGCCGCGCTATCGACGTGGCGGCGCATGTGGGCAGCCTATTGGCCGTTCTCCTCTATTTTCGGCGCGAAACCGGGCAATTAACGCGCGGCGCCTTTGACACAGTGCTGTTTCGACAAACCGATGATCGGCACCTCTTCCTCGTCATCGCGACTGCCACCATCCCGCTCGTGATTTTTGGGCTAGGGCTCGCCGCGACCGGCGTGGCCGATGCCATGCGCGACCCGCAAGTGATCGCCGCGGCCAGCATCTTTTTTGGGATCATTTTGTGGGTGGCGGATCGGCGCCCGACCACGAAGGACACCTTGCCGACGGGATGGTCCGCCGCTCTCACGATTGGGGTCGCGCAAGCGCTTGCGACCATCCCGGGCACATCGCGGTCGGGCATCACCATCACCGCGGCGCGCTGGCTCGGTTTTGACCGCGAGAACGCCGCGACTTTCTCGATGCTGCTGGCCATTCCTGCCATCAGTATGGCGGGGCTCTACGAATTCCTGCGCTTGCTTCAAGAAGGCGGCGGCGCGCCCTGGTCCGCGATCCTCATCGTTACCGGATTGAGTTTTCTCGCCGCCTGGGCCGCGATTGCCATTTTCTTGCGGATGACGCGGTCACTCGATTTTACCGTCTTCGTGATCTATCGGATCGTACTTGGGGTGCTCCTTTTCATAATTTTTAGCTAGCGCAAGTTGTGCGGCCCCACCGAAGCGTTACATTATCCGGTAACGATCGCCTTCGAGGCGAGTTGTAACGGCTAGTTTCACTCTTCCGAAATCGCGTTTTGCTAACGTTGAGGCAATGGCGAGAACGTCATGGGGAACGCAGCCGTTGCCCAGACAAGACGAATGGCGAGGGTTGGGTATGGAGCAAACTCCCCACATCAACACCAATAAGAAGGTCTGCTACATCCGTCCGGTTTTTGCACGCGACGTGCGTGACGAGATCGAGCGCGAGGCACGTGATGCGTGCGAGCTCTTCGACGATGATAGCGTGCTTTACGCATTGCATGCCGATGACGGCTCACGGATTGCGCTAATGAGCGATCGCGAAATTGCGTTCGCGGCGGCGCGCCAGCACGAGATGACGCCGGTCGACGTTCACTAAGGACCTGTTTTCCAAGCAAAAAAGAAAGCACCGCGGGATCTCCCGGCGGTGCTTTTTTGTGGCGCTAAGCCGTCTGCCTAAGCGGCTTCGGCGTCCGGCCCACCGATCGCGATGGCATGAAGCGCCTCCGCGGTCGAAGCGCCGCGCATCGCCCGTTGCACCTGTTCAGAGCGCAGGAGGCGCGCAACGCGCGACAGCGCCTTCAGATGCTCGCCATCGGCCTGATGCGGCGCGAGTAGCATGAAGACAAGATCCACGGGGTGGTCATCCACCGCCTCGAAATCGACAGGCGTGTCGAGCCGCGCCAGGATCCCGCGCAGCTCGCGCAGATCCGTGCGGCCATGTGGCACCGCCACACCCCGGCCGATGCCCGTCGAGCCCAGCTGTTCACGCTCCAACAGCGCATCCAGCAGGCCTTTGTCATCGATCCCTAGGGTTTTTGCGGCATGAGCCGCCATTTGTTTCAAGACGCTCCGCTTGCAGCCAGCCTGTACACCGACCAGCACGTTCTCGGGCGCCAAAAAACTCTCAATATCGTACGTCATACCACTCTCGGCGTCGCTCTACTTGTTCGCGGATCGCCCAGCCTTACCGTTCGCTGGGCTCATACATCCGAGGATCGCCTACGTCATCACTCGCTTTGTTAAAGTTTTCGGCAAGACATTTCGCCGTGCCGAGGCCTTACGCGCGCCCTTGTCCCCCATCGATCCACCCAATGTTTCCATCCTCACGACGGTACACAACATTCAGGCCACCATGCTTGGCATTACGAAAAATGACGGCAGGCTCATCCGTCAAATCCAGTTGAAGCACGGCGTCGCTGACTGACATCTCACGAAGGATTGTTGTGCGCTCGGCGATCACCAAGGGCGCATCGCCCTCTTCCGCCTCATCCTGCGGCGCTGCCACTACATAGGCACTCGCACTCTCCGCCGGAAGGGGGTCGCGATTGTTAGCGTGATGATCTTTCAACCGGCGCTTATATCGACGCACGCGCTTCTCAAGCTTCGTCATTGCGCCATCGAATGCGCCGTAGGCATCATGCGCCGTGTCCCGCGCCGCAAGAAAAACCCCTGACGCGAGATGAGCCGTGATTTCGACTGCGATTTCAGGACCTTCCTTGTCAAAGGTGACCTGCGCCTCGGCTGGACGTTCGAAATATTTGTGGATCCCGGCCGCCACGGCATCCGTCACGTGCTGTTGTAGCGCTTGTCCGAGATCGATCGCTTTGCCGGTGATTTGCACGTCCATGTCAGTCTCCGTCGACGGTTGAGAAGGGCGACAATATGCGCTGCCGTGCCGGCGATCGCAAACCCTTCTGCGCCCCCCGCAACTGTCTTAGACGAGACCGCGGCGGGCGGCGCGCCGGCGCTGCACCGATGAGGGAATCCCCAACGCTTCACGATACTTCGCCACGGTGCGGCGCGCGATGTCGATATTCTCTGCTGCCAGCAACACCACGAGCGCGTCATCTGAATGCGGATTGGTTGGATCCTCCGACCCAACAAGCTCGCGAATGCGGTGACGCACGCTTTCAGCCGAGTAAAGATTTTCCCCCGTCCGCGACGCGATCGCCGCGGTGAAGAAATATTTCAGCTCGAACGTGCCGCGCGGAGTCTGCATGTATTTGTTTGACGTGACCCGGCTCACCGTCGACTCGTGCATGTCGATCGCATCGGCAATCGTCTTGAGATTGAGCGGCCGCAGATGACGGATGCCTCTGACCAGGAACTCATCTTGGTATTTGACGATCTCCGTGGCGACACGGAGGATTGTCCGCGCACGTTGATCAAGACTTTTCACCAGCCAATTGGCGTTGGCCATTTGCTCGTTCAGGAAAGTCTTCGACTGCGTGCCTTCAGCCGTGGTCGAGAGCTTCGAGAAATATCGCTCATTCGCGATGACCTTGGGCAAGGTCTCTGCGTTAAGCTCCACTTTCCACGTGCCGTCTGAGGCTTCGGTGACGTGAACATCGGGGATCACGACCTGCACCAAATCACGACCATATTGCAGACCTGGCTTTGGATGCAGCTTCCGGATTTCTTCGATATTCGCCGCTAGCTGCTCTTCCGTCAGGCGACATGCACGGCGCAGCGCCGGCAAATTATGCGTACCCAGATAGTGAATATGCTCGAGGAACAAATCCATTGCAGGGGTCAGGCGCCCAAGGTCCCGCAGTTGCAACTTCAGGCATTCTTCCAACGACCGCGCGCCAACGCCTGACGGCTCAAAGGATTGAATGAGCCGGATCGCCTTACGGATCACCTCGGGATCGGCACCGAGGCGATCCTCTAACTCACCGGGCTCGACGCGCAGATAGCCGCCATCGTCGATCATATCGATCAGTACGGAGCCGATCATCAGCATCATCGGATCGCGTGTCGCGACGTGCAATTGATTTGTCAGATGATCGTGCAGGCTAATCGTTTCGCCTGCCTGTTCAGCGGCGTCGAATTCATCGCCACCCTGATGGCTGCGCTGCTGCACATTTGACCAGTCGCCCGCCCCCGCATCGGCGGCAGGCTGATCGCCTGGGCCCGCATCGGTGTCGAGATTGCTCAGATCGGTGTCGAGGTTTTGCGGATCGGCCACCTGATCGGCATCGGCGCGGTCTTCGGTGCGCTCGGACGCCCCGCGCTCAGGCTGATTGCCGCTCTCGTCGCGCTCGAGGAAGGGATTCTCTTCAAGCTGCGATTCAACGAACTCAGCGAGCTCGAGATTCGTCAGCTGCAAAAGCTTAATCGCCTGTTGCAGCTGTGGCGTCATCACCAATTGCTGCCCTTGCCGGAGATCGAGCTTCTGCGTGATGGTCACGCCATCCTCCCATCAACGCCGCATCCACTCTCGCGCGGCAATTCAGGGTGAAGGCTTACAACTGGAAGGTTTCCCCTAGATAAACACGGCGCACTTCATCGTTGTCGATAATCTCATCCGGCGTGCCCTCGCTGAGGACTTCTCCGCGGTGGATGATGTAAGCGCGATCGATGATATCGAGCGTTTCCCGTACGTTATGGTCGGTGATCAGCACGCCAAGGCCACGGTCTTTGAGGTGCGCGACCAATTCGCGGATATCGGCAATGGCTAGGGGGTCGATCCCCGCGAAGGGTTCATCGAGCAGCATGTAATCAGGACCCGTGGCCACCGCCCGGGCAATCTCTAGCCGACGACGCTCACCGCCGGAAAGCGCCGTTGCGGCACTCTTGCGGACATGAGCGATGCCGAACTCTTCCATCAGCGCCGTGGTCACCGCGCGCTGAGTCCGCTCCCCTTGGTGGACCAACTCGACGACCGCTTGGATGTTTTGCTCCACGGTCAGGCCGCGAAAGATCGATGCTTCTTGGGGGAGATAGCCGATGCCCAGCTTGGCACGCTGATACATCGGCAAGTCGGTCACATCGAAATCATCGATCAGGATTTGGCCCCCATCGGCGGGCACCAGCCCCGTGACCATGTAAAAGCAGGTGGTTTTCCCAGCGCCATTGGGGCCAAGAAGGCCAACAGCTTCCCCCCGACGCACATCGAAACTGACATGATTGACAACGGCGCGACGGCGGAAGCTCTTCTGCAGGTTCTCGGCGCGCAGAATTCCGGCGTGGGCGGCAACGGGTTCGGCCGTGGCGGGGGTGTCCATCACCGACCCATCCATCAATTCGGGCCCTCGGCATTCGCATTTGCTGTGTAGAAGACACCGCGCACGCGGCCTGTCTCGCCGGGCTCGAAGACCATGGCGCCGGTTTCGGTGTTGTAGACAAGCCGTCCGCCGACCATCACCTGTTCGCCCTGGATCACGACCACATCGCCGATCACGGTGATCGTGGAATTGACCCCATCAAAAACCGCGCTGCGCCCCGAAACGGCGTTGACGCCCTCGGCGTAACGCACATCACCCTCGCCCTCGATCCGTTCAAATCCCTCGGCGGAGGTGGCACCGAAGACCGTCATCTCATCGGCGGTGAGGATGGCTTCGCCCTGCACCACGCGGACGCGGCCCGTACATTTGATTTTGTCTTCGACTTCAAAAACCTCGCAGCGCTCGGCGCTGATATCGTAGGGCAGATCGCTGCGCACGTCCGGCGCCGATTGGGCCGACATGGCAAGAACCAGTTGAAACATCAGGGTTGAGGTGATCATGGCGCGTCGCTCACTGCTCTTAATCGGCAAACGCCGGTTCGGAGCGGGCCGCAAGTCGTGTTAGCGTAAGCCGTCGCCCGCCGCACCACTGCCGCCCGTTCGTTGCGTGTTGAAGCGCAACCGAACGTTTCCTTCAAGGACGAGGCGGCCTTCATCCTGATAGGCGGTCGCGCGATCGGCTTTGACCCGGCCCTTTTCGCCCGCGCCAGAGACGCCGACATTCGAATGAACGGTGTTGGCATTCAAATCGAGCTCGGCGGCATCGGTGTTCAACACAAAGGTGCTGCCGCCGATTTCGTGCTCCATCACCACGTCGTCACTGAGGTCGAGCCGCTTCTCATCGGTGTTCATCAGGCCGGAACGCGCGCGCACCCGCACATTCTCGGTCTCGTCGATGCCGCGAAAGGCCTGCGGATTTTCTAGCGCCACGAGCCCCGGCACGCCCGGATCACGGTCAGCGTAACGGGCGGCCACCTCAAAGGGTCGGCCAGAAAGGTCCTCGCCGAGATAACGCGGCCGATCGAGCCGCATTGAGGTGCTCTCGACATTCGCCTGGGAAAATTGAAGCGCAAATTTCGGATCAACGGTCGGCGGTGTGGCGCTGATCGCATAGGTGGCGAGCAACGCGGCCGCGGCCGCCGGGGTGATCAACCGAAGATGTCGCACCCGCCGAGAATGCGCGATCGCTTGAAGGGGAGAAAGCCGATGCTTCGCGCTGAGCGCGTCATCCAGAGTCCCGCCGCTCCATTGCGCCGACGACTTCGTTTTTTCCTTCGGCGCGTTCATCAAGCGAAAGACCACACTCAAACTTCAGGCAACCCAATATGACACGCCGATGCGCAGCATCAATCCCGCATAACGCGCCTTACCGGACATTATGCCGAGAAAAATGAATCAACTGTGCGCGAAGATGTCGTCTTCGTCCCACCCAGCGAGGTCGAGTGCCGCACGGATCGGTAAGAATGAAAAGCACGCTTGTGCAATCGCGGTCCGCCCCTCGCGTTCTAACATCGTGTCGAGCCGCGCTTTCGCCTCATGAAGGTAGAGCACATCCGATGCGGCATAGGCGGCCTGTGCGTCTGACAGCGTCTCGGCGGCCCAGTCAGAGCTTTGCTGCTGTTTTGACAGCTCCACCCCCACCAATTCGCGAACCAAGTCCTTCAGGCCGTGGCGGTCGGTGTAGGTCCGAGCGAGTTTCGACGCGATTTTCGTGCAGTAAAGCGGCGCTGTATCGACCCCGAGCCATTGCTGGAATACCGCGATATCAAAGCGCGCGAAGTGGAAAATTTTGACGAGGCCAGGATCGGTCAGGACCGCTTTCAGATTGGGTGCGTCATAATCGGTGCCCGCAAGCTGCACCAAATGCGCATCACCGTCACCATCGGACAGCTGAACGACACATAGCTTATCCCGCAGCGGATTGAGTCCCAATGTCTCACTATCCACGGCCACCGCGCCCTCGAAACGCACATCGTCGGGCAGATCGCCTTTGTGGAGGTGAATAGCCATGCGGGACGTCTTCCTTCTGTCAATTTCGAGCGCGCTGCATACCAACGACATATGGCTTTGTCATGGCCGTGCGCGCGGTCTATGGGCGGGCGCAATCTGTTGGGGGCAAATGGCATGAAGATTTTAGCGCTGATCGCTTTGTTCGCGGCAGCTTCGGACACGGCGATGTTGGGGGTGCGACCCGCTTGGCTTGTCGATCAGATGGCGGAGGGTCCGCTGAAAGACGAGCTGTTGGCGTGCATCGACGAACCACTGCCGTCAACGGATTGGTCCATCGGCCATCGTGGCGCGCCGCTGCAATTCCCTGAACACAGCCGCCAGTCCTATATCGCCGCGGCGCGTCAGGGGGCGGGCATCATCGAATGCGACGTGACCTTTACGAAGGACCGCCAATTGGTCTGCCGTCATGCGCAATGCGACCTTCATCGGACGACGGACATTCTGATCCGTCCTGAGCTTGCCGCGAAATGCAGAGTGCCCTTCACGGCCGCAACGGACGATGCCCCGGCCAGCGCCACCTGCTGCGCCAGCGATCTCACGGTGAGCGAATTCAAATTGCTCAACGCTAAAATGGATAGCTTCGACCCGACCGCCAAAACTGCCGAGGCCGCAATGGGCGGCAACCCCACATGGCGAACTGAGGCTTACAACCCCGGCGAGGTGCTGACCCACAGCGAAGCCATTGCGCTGATCCAAAGCTTCGGCCGAAAGCATACGCCAGAGCTCAAATCACCCGAAGTCGCGATGCCGTTCGATGGACCGTATACGCAGGAAGACTATGCCTCCGCACTGATCGCCGATTACGTCAGCGCCGGTGTGTCGCCTGAAGACGTTTATCCGCAATCCTTCGATCTAAACGATGTCCTCTATTGGATCGACACCTATCCCGAATTTGGCCGCCAAGCCGTTTTTCTCGATCCACGGGGCGATGCCGGCGCGCTTGACCCGAACAAACCATCGACCTTCTCGCCCTCCATGGAAGAGCTGCATGATCGCGGCGTGCGCATCATCGCTCCGCCGCTTTGGATGCTGCTCACACTGAATGATGGCAGAATCGCTCCCTCCGCCTACGCTCAATCTGCCAAGACCGCGGGCCTCGATGTCATCGCCTGGACGGTGGAGCGGTCAGGGACCCTCGCAGATAGTGGCGGCTATTATTTCCAATCGGTAGCTGAGGCCATCGATGGACCTGGCGATCTGATGACAGTGCTTGACGTTCTTTACACAGACATCGGCGTGCGCGGTGTGTTTTCAGATTGGCCGGCGACAACGACATTCTTCGCAGGCTGCAAGGCGCGACATGAAGCGGAAGGCTTAGACTGATGTTCTCGCTGCGGTGCGTTGCGCTAGGGCTTCATGCCGCGGGCCAGCTGATGGTCCGCCGAAAACAGACGACCGTAAAAGCTTCGAACCTCACGTAAAAAGGCTCGGTGCACCAATGCATAGGTGTCGGGGGCATGCGTCCGCTGGGCTGCAAAGGCACGCGCATCCATGGCCAGCGCCCCATCGATGAAGGAGCTATTGGTGAGTTCGCGAAACAAGGCGGGGGGCTGGGGCTCGGTTGTTCCCGCCGGCAGCGGCGCCGCATCTATCACCAATTTCATCGCCACAAGGATAGAACGGTCGGGAGCCCCAACCAGCCGACTGCTCACGACGTGCAGCAACGCCATGCGGAAGAGCTTTCTCGCCCAGGCGATCCAATGCGATTGCGCTGCGGGCGCGCGGACAGGGAAGATGAGATCCGCCACAGCGGACGACCATTCCCACGCCTCGTCGGCATCCGGCGGCAGCCATCGCCCAGCCTGCTCAAGCGTCCGCAACTGCCAAACCAAAGGCCGGGACATCCCACTCTCCCCCGAGAAGGTTTCATGTCATACAGCCTGGCGCCTTCTTCGCAATCGCGAAATGCGTGTTTTTAGCTCGCCACCTCAACCGACCGAACCGCTGCGTTGGCCGCCTCGCTATCGCTCCGCAGGCGGTACGCAGCGTACCCAGCGGCCATTGCCAGAGCGAGCAACGTTAGGGTGATGCCCCGCGCAGAGACAGAAACGACCGTTTTGCCGTGAACACCGACCGTCAAGAAAATCAACGCGCCGAGCAACATTGCCATTAGCGACAGGCCAACTTGACGGATCGTCTTTTTACCGACGAATTGACCAGCACCTGCAGCCATAGCGAGGCCAGCCCAGAAAACGGCCACCAGGATTTCCTGGCCATCAATGCCGTTGACGGCGAATAGCGCGGACACAGTCAAACCAAAGGGCGTTCCCCACACCACTCCTTCCCACGCCCCTTCAAGGCGGGGTGCCGCGCGGCCCTTCTCCCGCCGTTTTGCGAAATAGATGGCGAGGCCACTACAGACGATGATCATGAGGCCGGCGCCGAACAGGCCATAGGCAAGCTTGACGGGTAAGCCACCCCAATTGCCGAAATGAACGTTATAAACCGAGCCCGCGATTTGCTGACCGATGGTCCCGTCCGAAAGCCCCGTATTCCCAAGATAGGCGCCACCCGCATCGTAATTGTAATAGTCGCCGAAAATAAGCCGATCCTTATGCTTTGCGATCAGCTGGATGTGCTGGCCTTCCGTGCCGGGATCGTGAACGACGGTATAAGTGAGCGCCAGATCGGGAAAGGTCGCGGCGAAATGTCGATGCGCCTCTGCTATGGCAGGCATGTCGCGCTCTGTTGTCAATTCTGCTTCCTCGCCGAAGACCGGGGCAAACACCTTTTCCAGATCGCCCTCATAGCGTGCGGCAGCGATTGCCACCCCAAGAATGGTCGCGAGCCCCAAGATCGCGCCGGTCAGCGCGTTTGAAAGATGGAAGGGCGCGGTCCAGACGCTCAACCTATTGTGCATATCAGCGAGCGTCACCCGACCGCTCCCTCTGCGGAATGTGAAAGCATCGCGGAAGATGCGCGGATGCGCGAGGAGCCCCGAAGCCGAGAGGGCAATAAGGAAAACGCCCATCGTGCCCACAACCGTCAGTCCCAAAACATGCGGCAGGTGAAGGTAGTAATGCAGATCAAGAAGAAACTGCGTCCACGGAAAATGTTCAGGCAATGCGATGCTACCATCGGCCTCGGCAAAAAATGCCTGCGTGTCGGTCGTGATCACCGTGCGCGGCAAATCGGGCTGCGGATGATTGATATAAAGATGCGTCGTAGGGGTGGGCTCGCTCTTGAAGACGGTCAGTGCCGCCCTCTCCGCCGCCAAAGGTGAGATCGCCGCCATCTCCGGCGCATTAGGCTGCTCCCAGCGTTGAAACTCGCGATTGAAGACAGACGCGGTGCCGCTGACCACAAGTATATAGATCAATGCGCTGACCGCCAGCGCCAACACGCTATGTGCTTCGAGCGATTTGCTGACGCGCTTTGACGATGCCTTGGGCCAGATCGTTTTGGTCATCACAGGATCCTAAGAAATCGCGAGCGTAAGGCTAAGGGGGAGCATGCAGCTTGCCGCCAAAACGGACGCGCGTCGCCATAGCTTTCCATCCAAGGCTGCATAAAGAGCAAATGCGGCCCAACCGAGCGGGAAGAGGAAGTAGCAAAGAACAAGATTGGCCGTCGGTTCGCCTGCGGAGGCTTCAATGGCACTGAATATCGCAACGGATAGCGATAATGCCCCAAGACCCGCGATCGGTCCGATGAGCAGCGCCGCTGCTATGCTGCGCAAGAACGGCGTATGCGGAATGGGCACTGACACCCGCCGCACGGGCTCTTTTGGCGTAGTCTTGGGATTGGCAATGAG
Source organism: uncultured Caulobacterales bacterium (assembly GCA_964342585.1). GTDB lineage: Bacteria > Pseudomonadota > Alphaproteobacteria > Caulobacterales > Parvularculaceae > Parvularcula. The sequence goes on from CAYFHK010000002.1 coordinate 38,031, forward strand.
AGCTTGGCGACCCAACACCACCCCCGCCATCAGCATCAGCGCCACCAAGCCAAGCGCCACGCCTTTTTCCGCGCCCGTGGTGCGTGACCAGAGAAACAAAGAAATCCCAACCAAGCTCCAGGCGGGCAGGACGAGCGGCCCAAGCTGGCCGCGCTTCTGCCATGCCAGAATAAGAGTCGCGATCCCGGCAATCAAGGCCAGGATCGCAAGCGTGTAGAGGATCAAATCCGCAGGCATCAGAATCGCTTCGCGATGGTGCCGACCACCGTCCGTTCTTCGCCGGGGAAGCAGTCGCCACGCGAGAGACAGGTCGCGTAGAATTCTTCATTCGTTAAATTGCGGACGTTCAGTGCAAGGTCGAACCCTTCGAATGTATACCCAATCAGCGCATCAAACACGGTATATCCATCGGTCACGACGCGATTGGGCGTTGCCGCGAATCCGTTCGACGCGAGGAAGGTCGTCCCATTGCTTTCGTTCTCGCTGGCGTAGCGCGCGCCTGCGCCGATGCGCAAACCAGCAAGTGCGCCAGCTTGCGGCTCCCACCGCGCCCATAAAGAGCCGTCGTTCTCCGGCAGGCTATCTCTCGTCGTGGAGACGCCATCCGCATCAACATTCACCGAATCGAGCGTTCGGTAAGCAAAGTCTACGGAGAAATCTTGCCAAACCAGGAGCCCCTCGACTTCAATCCCTTCGCCTTCAATGCTGAGGCCAGGCTGGGTCTGACCCTGCGCCACGAAGTCAACGAGGTTGTCCTCTTCAAGCTCAAAATAGGCAATGGAGAGAAAGCTCTGCGATCCGGGGGGCTGGTATTTGACCCCCACTTCAAATTGCTCGCCCTTGCGCGGCTGCAGCGGCGTGCCGGTGATCACATCCGTCCCCACGGTCGCGCGGAACGATTCGGCATAGCTGATATATGGGTTCAGTCCGATCGCGGTGCGATAAAGAGCACCTAGCGTGATCGGGACTTCATTATCCTCTTGATCGCTCGCAGCATCTTTTGACTCAACAGATGAGTAGCGGATGCCTGCGTCCAAGATCAGATCACCGATGGTCATCCGGTCGATGACATAAACATCCGTTGCCAGCGTTTCTGACTCTGCCCGCGCCCTCACCGCTTCAAATGCCGCGTCGCTCGGCACTTCAGAGCCATCATAGATAGGCGCATTGATGTTAAAGGTCGTCGGCTGTGCGTAGAGGAATGCTGAGTCCTCGAACGTTTCCACGTCTTGATAATTTACGCCCCCGAGGATCTCATGATCGATGATCCCCGTGCTGAATTGGCTTCGCAAGCGCGCATCGAAAGCGTACTGCGTTGAGCCCGCGGGGCTGCTCGACCAAGACCGGCCAACCGCCGTACCATCAGGCAGAAGCCGCGGAACGCCATCGCCAAGGAACGAAATCCACGTCTGATTATAGTCCGCTTCGTTATCACGATACCGTGCCGTCCCCTCAAATGTGAGGTATTCGTTGAATTCGTGCGTCGCAAACAGGCTGACAGTGATCGCTTGGGTATCATATCGATTGAAATTCGGATCACCGACATAGACGGAATTCTCCACCTGCCCGCTCGGCGCATTGGCACAAACGCTAGGCTCAGAGATCGTGACGTCTCCGGATGAACAGGCCGTCGCCGTGAGCGGCAGGAACTGCGCCGAGGTATCCCCTTCACGCTTGGTATAGTTCACCAGCGCCGAAACCGATGAGCGGTCGGTCTCGAAAGTGATCGACGGCGCCAGAACGATGGCGTCATCGGAAACAAAGTCGACCTGCGTATCCGCATCGCGATAAATGCCAACAAAGCGCCCAGTCCATGCGCCGTCCCCGCTGAGGTCGACGCCAATATCGGTCGAGACCTGATAACGATCGAAAGTCCCGGCGGTGAGGACAATCTCCTTGTCCAGATGATCGCGGCCGGCACGCTTCGACACCGTGCTGACAATCCCGCCGGGCGCCGCTTGGCCATAAAGCACAGACGCCGGCCCACGCAGCACTTCGACCTGCTCCAGCGTATAAATATCCGCCCGCGCATTATTATAGAAGCCAAAGAGCACCTGGAGGTTGTCTTGATATTCCGGCGCATCAAGACCGCGGATGTTGGTAAAGTCGCCACGGGTGGCGAAGCCAAAGGCATTCCCCACCGTGCCGACCGTGTAGTTGAGGGTGTCGGATAAGCTTAGCGCCCCACGATCCAGAAATTGTTCGGCGGTGATAACGGACACAGACCGCGGCGTCTCGATGATGGGCGCTTCGGATTTGGTCGCGCCGAAGCGCGAAAGCTCGCCCTGCACAACGATGATGTCTTCTTCATTGGCGGTCTGAACGGCACCCGCCGGCACAGCCGCTGACGCCAGAACGGCAACTGAAGCGGAAAGGAAAAACTTAATCATCGAGAACCCCTGCTAATGCGATTAATTCGCAACTAAAGGATCTGAATGAGAATGACAATGCGAATCTTTCGCATAAATCAACTAGCGGCGATAGTTCTCGGGAAGGGATCGCGTCCGGAACGGGTTGGGGGCAACTCGTCCCCCATTGCCACGCGTTCGGGCACAGCCATCAGGTTTTTGAAGCTTACGATTCGTCAGCCAACGAATTCATTTCCGAGAACGGATACCTGTCCAACATATGGTGCCCAGAAGAGGACTCGAACCTCCACGCCCGTACGGGCACCAGCACCTGAAGCTGGCGCGTCTACCAATTCCGCCATCTGGGCTTGGGGCTCCGCCGGAGCCTCAAGACCGCGGGAGTTAGAAAAACGGCTTCGCCTTGTCAATTGAACGATGCGCTGTTTGGGCGCTAGCCTTGCGAATTTCCGCGCGGCTCGCTTCCTTGATACGGACCCCAAAAGCAGAAGGCTGTGATGAGGCTGCACCCAGACATCGATCCCCAAGCCATAAGGGCCGCCTTTGCGCCGGAGCGGCGCGCGCGGCTGGTCAACGTCCTCGCACCGGAGATGGCGGCGCAGCTTGGCGCAACGCTCGAACATGATGTCAGCTACGCCACCATTATCGGCACGCGATCGGGGCCGCGCGTCCTATTTCCCGACGAGCTGGCCGCCATGTCGCCCACGGATCGAAAGGCCCTGTCCCAAGAGATGATGGCCGATGCCGCCGATGGCATCGGCTACCACTATCATGGCCACCAAATTCCCGGCTCCACCCACCCCGTGCTCAAGCAATTCGAACACTGGCTAAATGCCCCCGACACGCTCGGTTTCATCCGAGAGGTCACCGGCATCGCCGACATCACCTCCGCCGATGCGCAAGCCACACGCTATGTTGGCGGGCACTATCTCACCCGACACCTTGACGATCCGGCGAATGAGCGGCGGCGCCTCGCCTATGTGTTCAGCTTCACCGAGAGATGGCACCCAGATTGGGGCGGCCTGCTGCAATTCTACGCGCGCAACGGCACACCGCGGAATGCGTGGGCCCCGGCGATGAACGCGCTCGCCCTCTTCGAGGTCAGCCACGTGCACGCGGTGACCTATGTAACGCCCTTTGCGAAGGCCCCGCGCCTCTCCATCACCGGATGGTTCCGCGCCGACTAAGGGCTCTGGACAGGACCGGCCAGCGCGCACCACATCTCTGCCAACCCATTTAGCAACGGAAAGCCGCGCCATGCCCGACGCGCCCGCCTCCCCACCGCCCATGACAGGATCCGCCCGGCTTGCCGTGCCGTTCTATGCCCTGGGCCTCGCCGTTTTGGTTTTCTACGTGCTGTGGGTCTCACAGGGCGTGCTGGTGCCGCTGGTCACGGCGATCTTCCTCACCTTTCTGATCGTCTCGGTGAAGCGGGCCATCGACCTGATCCCCTATCTGGGGCCGCGCATCCCGAATGCCTTCGGCTTTGTGTTCGCCTTCGGTCTGATCGTCAGCATCATCACGGTGCTGACGCTCATCGTGCGGGATAACGTCATCGCCGTCGTCGACCGCGCGCCGGAATACCAAGCGCGGATCTTAGAGCTTGCCGAGCGCATGGTGGTTTGGGCCGAAGGGGTGAGCTTCATCCCCGTCGAGGCGGTGCAGTCGCTGCGCGGCATTATCGAGGGGATCGGCGCAGGGTTCACCTCGCCCGATGCGGAGCTCTCCCCGGTGACCACGCCTGCGGATGATCTGCGCCGGGCGGCCTTCTCCGCCGCACGTGATTTTGCCAGCAGCTTTACCACGGCGCTGGGCGGGCTCTTAAGCGGCGTTGTCACGACTGTTCTTTATACCGCCTTTTTGCTCCTCGAGCGAGGCCGGTTCTTGAAGAAGCTCAACAGCATGTTCGCCAACGCGGGCCGCGCGGATTTCACCGAAACCGTGCTCGATGATATCGGCCGCCTCGTCAGGTCTTATATCTCGATCAAAACGATGGTGAGCCTGTCTGTGGCGCTGATCTCTTATGCGATCATGTCTTTTCTGGGCACCGATTTTGCCGGTTTTTGGTCGTTGATGATCTTCGCTTTCGGCTTTGTGCCGATCATCGGGGCCGTGATCGCCATCTCGCTGCCCTCGCTTTTGACCCTGATCCAGCCGGGCGGCGGCATTGGCCCCGCGATCCTCACGGCCGTCTTGTTGACCGGGGCCGAACAGACGGTGAGCTCCTTTATAGAGCCACGATTGATGGGCCATTCGCTCAACCTCTCGCCGCTCGTGATTTTGCTGTCCTTGGCCACCTGGGGAACCCTTTGGGGCTTTCCCGGCATGCTGCTCTGCATACCGATGACCGTGACGCTGATGATCGTGCTGGCGCAGTTCGAGCCGACCCGGCCCGTCGCCATCTTCCTCTCCGATGATGGGGAAGTCGCAGGGCTGGGTGGCGCGAAATAGCGCGCAAGGGGCATCGCCCGCCCGCCGTCGGTGATGTTTGGGGAAAGACAGGGACCTTTGCATGCGATGTCGCCGCACGAATGGGTGTGGTTAGGAGGGTGTGCCGCGCAAACCGGTCCTACCCGGTCATTCGCCGTCCCGAGTTATGCAACGGAATAATAAGACGGCTAAGCTGCTAATTCCGCGGGTAGTGCGTCGCGCTGCACAAGACATCACATACGCAACAGTCTAGTCCCTCACACGGATCGGACATTTTCCAAGAATAGTGCCTTCATCAGAGGGCCGCTAATCAGCAGCTGATGAAGTGAAGCCGTGGATTGATCGAAACCGTGACCTGGACCCTGCCGCACCAGATTGGCGATCTTGAGCGGAAGGCTCGTCTATACTAGAGAACGAACCGGGAAGGGCATCTTCCCGACGTATATGATTTTACCGGTTTTGGGGGAAGTCCAAAGTGTCCAAGGTTCCGTTTGCGCTCGCCGCAACTCTTGTGCTGGCCGCATGTTCGGGCGGCGGCGATATTTCCGTTCCCGTCAAGAAATCACCCAGCATGGGCGACATTGCGACGGCGTGCGAGGGGGCGGTCGCGAAAACTGCCGAAGATGCGCGTGAGACGATAGAGATGATGATTGCCGCCGGCGAGCGGGAGGGTCTCGACGAAAGGAAAGTGCGTGCGCGGCGCCGGGCGAAGGATGATCTCGCGAAAACCCTCGAGAAGCGCGGGGTTTCCGATTGCTGCAAGGTCATGCGCGAAGATGCGCGGGACTGGCAGCGTAGGCAACGCACATACGCCTACAGCATGTTCGTCCTCAGCTACTTCGACAACTTTACCCCGAACGAACGCGACGCATTGATCGAATATCGCGACGCCGCGCGCAGTGACCTTACGACAACGGAAGCAGCGGGGCCGGCTGCGATCAATCGCAAATTCGCCGTATGCATGCGGACGGTCCGGCGCGAGACGGACCGTCAGATCCGGGAAAAACATGACAGCGCGTTTTAGGCCGCTGTCGACGAGGTCTGTTGCCCGCCCAAGCGTCTGGCTTTGCAACGCCCTATGCTGCGGCACAGCGCTGACGATCCTCCGGTGAAAAGCATGTCCGTCTCCCCGATTGCCGCATGTCCCGGCTACGCTATGTGGGATTGCATAGGGTGATCCTCGATCACAGAGAGAACGAAGAGAATGCTTAGGGTTTTGCTATGCTTCGCCGCCTTCATGGCCTGCGCTTTTCCGGTGCAGGCAGAGGAGACGCGTCTGGCGATTAGAGCCCTGTCTGTCGATGCGAAGTTCATTGGCACCGGGATGTCCGGCATGGCCGTGACGGTGGAAGACGCCGACACGGGCGAGATACTCGACACCGGCACCACGCGCGGCGCGACAGGCGACACCGATCGGATCATCCGCTCGCCTCGAACGCGCTATGGCACGCTTTCAGAAGAGGGCGACGCGGTCTACATTTCGACGCTGGATATTGACGAACCGCGCCGTGTCAAAGTCACCGTCCGTGGGCCGATCGCTCAACCACAAGCGCAAGGCGAAGCGTCAACCACCCGTTGGGTTCTTCCCGGCAAGCATATTGAGGCCGGCGATGGCTGGTTGATTGACGTCCCGGGATTTGCCGTCGATATCATTGCGCCGGCGGCTTACACCTATGTGGACGACGATCCGGAGACGATGACCATCGTCGCTAATGTGATCATGATGTGCGGATGTCCCACATCGTCCGGCGGCACTTGGGATTCGGACGAAATCGAAGTGATGGCCGAGATTCGCTTCGATGGTGACAAGGTGATGACAGAGCGCATGGCCTATACCGGAGAGCTCAGTCGCTACGCCGTCGATGTGCCCTCAACCGATAAGGGCACGTACGAAATTCTCGTCACCGCATTTGATCCCCGCTCGAACAATACCGGCCTCGACCGAGCCAGCTTTATTGTTCGCTAAAGGCGACGGCGAACTCTATCGGACGGGCGGCCTATCTGGCGCTCACGCCGGCCGTCCCGTCTTTAGGCGGAGCAATGCTCCACCAATAAGGCGAGACCCATGGACCTTCACGACAAGAGGAAGACGGATCCACTCGTCCCGTTAGCCGCGAAGGCGTGGCCAGTATGACATGGGTTGAGGGGCGTGGGGATAAAGTGGTGGGGAGAGCGAGCGTCTGTGCTTACGAGTTCCTCGTCGTCGCTGAGCGCAGAACTCGGGGACTGTTGCTGAAGAACCCTGTATTTCGCGCACCATAACGTCCTTTATGGTACACTAAAAAGCCGAACTGGCCATCGTCATGTACGGCCATTTTCTTTGAAAATACAACGAACGCGCGCCGCGCAGCTGGCGTAGCAGAACAAGCGATAGGCAGAGACGCGATGGATTTTCTAGACGAAATCATTTTTGGAAACCGAGCAATATTTGGTCTCGATGTGGGGTTGATTCAAAATGGGCTGACCGAATTAATCAGCCTGTTAATCACTGTTTTTTTGGTCAACAGAATTTATAGGAATCGAGAAAGGAAGCGCTGGCGAGACGTTGAAGATAACGCTCTTCATAGGCTGAATAAAAAGTTAAGCGTCTTTGTTGATGAAAATTTTAAGATGAAGCAAGGGCGTCGTGCGTCAGCAAAAACTCTCTTGGGCCGTTTTGAGCGACTACACGCAAGTCTCCGACAATGGGGACAAGCTAGCACGCTTCCGTTCATGCTAGGAAATAACCGAAGTTACGCTGATCTAAGTGAGTGCGTATTTTCGTTTCAAGTGTTGATATTTTTTCTAGAGAGTATTTGCAAGGAAGTATCAAAAAAATCAGTCGAGGGGCCGGAATTCTATAATTTTTTAGCGCCTTTTGCCCGTACAGAATTTGAAAAGAGGCTAGTCTGCCTCGAAAAATTTCAAAATGACAGTTTGAACCCCCGCAACATCCCTAGCGAAGACGACTTAAAAGCGGCGTTCGCCACATACACAAAGAAATCTGATCTAGAAACCGAAAGCGCCATTGAGCGAACAGGTATTATCCCAATCGGTTTAGAATTCTTTCAAAGACCTGGGGATGGCGGATTCGAAGAGAAAATAACGCGAGCTTTCAGCGATTGATTAGCTGAATGCTCTTGACAAAGTTAGAACCAACGGACTGTGAAAGCTAATCAGTCCAGTCAAAACGAAGATGTTCGTATCCGATAAACTTTATTATCGGAATCATGCTAGCCAGTAAGTGTGTTGGGCTTCGTGTTCACTCACCCCGGCGAAGTTAAAAAGTGATGACCTTCGCTGGCCCGCCCTTCACTTCGACATCACGGCGGGCCTGCTCACGCTTTTTGCGATCCCTCGCCGCCTTCCAGGAGAGCTTCCAGAGAATGAGCGCCTGCCGGCGATTCATCGCGGATCGCGGAAAGTCCCCTGGACCTCGCCGCGTTCCCTCGCCCGATTGAAGCCGGCGCGTTGTACGGCAACATATTCAGCACGCACCGCCGCCAGTCGTTGCGCTTCCTGACGACGAGCGGCGAGGTCCCGAATGTACACGGAATAATCCCCGCCGCTTGTCGCAGCGGCGATCGAGGCTTCGCGTTTCATATCCCTCACATGTTAAAGCTTCGCAGAATAACTACCCCAATGATTGGGGCTAGGCACAGGGGGTTAGAGTGGTGCATATATCATGACTTATGAAACGTCCTGCCCTCCCCACAAAATCAGTGGCTTAGCCGTCTCATATTTCCGTTGCACAAGTCGCGGCACCGAACACTATGGGTAATTCTCGCGCCTTCCCTGTCTCGGTGAAACTGTCCGGAAAGTGTCCGAAGTAGCGTTATTCTTGAATCCCGCATATTGGATCTTGTCTCGAATCGTAAATCGGATTCCAATTCAACCTGAACTTACAGTGATACTTGTACTGTCTATTAGTTCTGAGAACCGTGTTTCCCCATCTTGCATCTTCCCATTTTCGCATAATCTCCGAAGTGTGTTGCTGACCGCCAATCCTTCTATCTCGGACGGCATTTGCAATCGCTTGGTTACACCATGCTGTTTGATCCCAGCCACTACGCCATCCTGTTGAGAGCTGAATAACTTCTGAGTTACCCCAACTTCGGAGCCCGAATGATGGGTCACTACATGTATTATAAACAATTTCAGTTGGTGTAGTTGTTGGGACTTTTGGGGTTAATTGTATTATAAGGCTTAAGATAGTCGCAATTGCCGCGAAGCCAGACAGATACGGGTGGGCTAGAAGCCAATCAAAAAATTTCTTCACGGAATCCCCCGATTGAACCTCGGGTAAATAACCACGGGTATTAGCTTACGCAACGCGGATCTCGGCGGCAATCAAACACTATGGGCAATAGTGTCTCCTCTCGCCGCCTTCAGAGGCCATGAAATCGCGGGTTTGATCCCCTCCCCTGCCGATTTCCGACCGTCCCACGAGACACTATTCGGGCGAAGTGTCCGATCGCGTCGCGGTGAAACCCTGACGAGCGAACGGTCTTGGTAATTCTGTTAAATCGCGGATGGCGAGTACGATCAAAAAGCGCTCTGTGTGCGCCAAATTTCGTGATTTCGCGTCGGTGGATTTCACACTTCCTACGGCAAAATGTGCAGTTTCAAGCGGCTTCCGCTCACGCAGACCAACATGTGTCAAACGAAGGTTTTTCGGCGGCGGTAGCCGGTTGCAACCGTCATCGCTTATGAAACACACGCCCCCTCACCCGGCTGGCGCAATCGCTGCCGCGAGCTCTCGCGCTTCCGCCTCGCGACCCGAGCCGTGGCGCCAGGCGAGGCCCAGATCGCGGGAGGGGCGGTTCCCCGCCTCATCCACCACCGGGATGGTGACGATCCCCGCCGCCGCGGCGAGCCCCTG
>CAYFHK010000003.1:0-46203 GCA_964342585.1 uncultured Caulobacterales bacterium
GAACCAGTTGGCCACATAAATGTGCGGCTCTTTCCGTTTCCACAGTGTGCCGAGGAAGACGAGCAAATAGCCAACCCACACAAGGGTCAACCAAATATCTGCGTACCATTCGGGCTCGGCATATTCCTTCGATTGGGTGATCCCCATCAGATAACCGGTCGCGGCGATCACGATGAAAAGCTGATACCCGAAGAAAACAAACCACGGCAGCGTGCCACCAAACAGGCGCGCATGCGTGGTCCGCTGCACCACATAATAGGAGGTGGTGATCAACACGGAGCCCCCGAAGGCGAAAATCACAGCCGAAGTGTGCAACGGCCGTAGACGGCTGAAATTCGTCCAGGGCAGCGAGTCGAAATAGAGGTATTCAGGGAACGCCAGCTGGCAGGCGATGATCACGCCGACCAAAAAGCCGACCACGCCCCAAAACGCCGATACCGCGACACCGATTTTGACGATGCCCAGATCATATTTCTGAGGATCGGGGCGCTTTCCGCTTTGGAGGTAGAAAAGCAGTGCCGCGGTGCCGCCCATAAAGGCCAACATGAAGACCATGGCATGGAACTGCATCGCAGCTTCCGGCGTCACCGCCGCGACGATGAAAAAGAAAAAGGTCCCAATGGCGAGAAACGCCGCAAGGAAAGGAATTTCGTGACCCCATCCCTTTGTGATGGGCGGTGACGATAGGTTGGACATCTGCTGGTACTCTTCCCGCGAAATCGATCGTTCGGCTGCCTATGTCACGTGGCGCCCGGCCATAGCTTGACCGAAGTCAATCAAGCTCCGCATCGCCTCGTTTACGGGGGCGCATGACAAGCCGTTTGGTCATTCCTGTTTGCCAATGGATCGGCACCGCTGTCCGCGCGGGCGGCGTCTTCGCGTTTGTGACTGTCTCAATTCCGTACACCCACAGCGTCGGACCGCTCTTGCTGCCGATTTGCACATCAGCGGGCACTGCGTTCGTGGCTTTTCCAGTAGACGATGGCGACAAAGATTATCCCTCGCCTGACCAAGCGAGTTGCCACGCCCCCTGCCTCTGCCAACGCAAACGCGGCGAACGCGGCCCAACGAACGAGCTCTAAATTCCAGAAATCGAAATCGCTGGCGCTGTGTCAGACCGTGGGTGACGCAAACGCCTTATCGTCTTTGACATGAGGATCGAGACAGGCGGCAACGCGGCGCGCAAGGGCTTTGGCTTCGTTGTCGATGACGATCTCATCGCCCTCGAGCCGAACGATACCGTCCTCGATAAAGGGCTTTAGTCGTTCAACGGCTTCGCAAAGCTGTGCGTTCGGCTTGCCCAATATCGCCGAATACTGAGAAAGATTGCCGCGCATATCGCAAAGAAGGCGCTTCAGCCATTCGCCGAGTCCAAGCTCGGTCGCACTCGCCTCAACGCCCCGAACAGTCGCGAAACATCCCGCAGCAAGGGCATCCCGATAGGCGCGAATATCCTTGGCGTTTTGAGAAGAAAGCGCCCCGATCGTGCTGATGGCACTCACGCCCAAACCGATGACCACCCGCGACTGGTCTTCCGTAAACCCCTGGAAATTCCGGTTAAGGGCGTGCGCCCGCGCAGCCTTCGCAATCGATGTGTACGGTTTGGCGAAATGGTCGAAACCAATTCTATCGAAACCGGCCGCCATCAATTGCACAGCTGCCCGCTCAGACAAATCACTCCGTAGGCCCCGCGAGGGCAAAGCCCCCTCCTCGATCAGTCGCTGATGCGCGAACCGGCTCGGCATGTGCGCGTAGCCAAAAAGTGAAATCCGGTCCGGCTGAAGTTCGAGGGTCTGCTCAATCGTCTTATCGAATCCGTCAGCGGATTGATGCGGCAGGCCATAGAGGAGGTCGAGGCTGATATCTTTCACGCCGGCGCCGCGAAGATCGGCAACACATTCGGCAACGACGTCGAAGCTTTGTTCGCGGTTGATGGCTTTCTGCACCGCCGGATCAAAATCCTGCACCCCGATTGAGAACCGTGTGACCCCTAGTTTTGCAAGCTGCGCTGCTTGATAGTCACCGCACAGCCGCGGATCGATCTCCATCGCGATGGGCGTGCTGTCGGTCAGTCCAAAGACGTTCTCGACCGCATCAATCAACCGCTCAATTTCGCGGCCTGGCAATGCATTTGGCGTCCCGCCTCCAAAATGCAATTGAGTGACACGGCCATGGCCGCGCATCGTCGTCCCCACAAGCGAGATTTCCGCGATCAGATCATCGACGTATTTCGCCATGCGTTCTGGCCGGTTTTCGACCCGCATGTTGCAGCCGCAATACCAACAGAGCTGACGACAGTAAGGAATATGGAGATATAGCGACACCGGCTCATATGCGGGCAGCCGGCCGAGCGCCGCCGCATATTGGGCTGGGCCGATCTCATCAGTGAACGCGAGCGCCGACGGGTAGCTCGTATAGCGCGGCACGTTAGCGTCGAGATATTTGAACCACGTGTCCTTCATGCTGCCTGAATACCGCCGATCGCGGCGCGCATCGTGACCTAGATCAAACAAGTGAAGCTCGAACGCAGCTTTTCTCGGCATGCTGCGCTTGCGAGGCCTCTTGCCGACCGATAAACTCGCCCTATGGCCGACAACACCGCCTCGACTGATCATGCGCCGTGCCCAAGTTTTGGGGGCCATAACCCAGACTTCTGCGCCATGTGCACGATTCGGGAGAAGTCGATTTGTGCCGACCTGTCCGATGAAGAAATGCGCGCGGTGTCACAAACCATGGCGCACCTTTCGGTCAAAGAGGCGCAGGTGCTGTTCACCGAAGGCGATGAAAGCAAGTTTCTCTACGTGGTGATCAGCGGCTGTTTCCGCATGGTCCGCGTGATGGATGATGGCCGACGGCAGATCGTGGGCTTCGTCTTCCCCGGCGATTTCTTAGGCATGGGTGATGTTTCGGCAAACACATATTCAGCTGAAGCGCTCGAGCCGTCTCTTGTTTGCCGGTTCAGCAATGCCTTCCTCGCGCAAATGAGCGAACGTCATCCCAACATCAAAAATCGCCTGATCGCGAAGGGACACACCGAACTGCACAAGGCGCAAGATCACATCATGATCCTTGGCAAGCAAAGTGCGGAAGAGCGGGTGCAGGCTTTTTTTCACATGCTAACACGCCAGTTTAAGAGCAAAGAGCTCTATCTGCCGATGTCCCGCCAAGATATCGCTGACTATCTGGGTCTGCGTCTTGAAACGCTGAGCCGGACCCTGAGCAAGCTCAAGCAGGCGGGTAAGCTGTTGCGTGTCGATGGCCGCGTGGTCGAGGTGGCGGCCTAAGGCGCGCCGATTTGGCCAATCTCCAGATACGGCGCCGCATCGATCTCGCCCGCATCAAACAGCGTCACCGTTCGCTCTAACGCGGCCACAAGAAACGCTTTTTCCCAATCTTCGAGCATCGCGAAACGCTTGGCAAAGCGCGCTTGCAAGAGGCTTGGTGCGGCATCCAGCGTGCGCTGACCTTCTTCTGTGATTTTCACCAACACCCGGCGTTTGTCACACGCGTCGCGCTGCCGGTCGATTAGGCCGCGTGCGCCCATTTTCTCCAAAAGAGTGGTGACGGTAGCCTGGCTGAGGGAGGCACGCTGCGCCAGCGCAGCCTGGGTCAGCCCGGATTCGGTCGCGAGAACCTGGAGCACGATATGCTGGGAAGCGGTCAGCCCGCTCGACTTCGCGAGCGCCCGCGAATTGATTTCCGTTGCTTGGAGAATCTGCCGCAAGGCAATCAGCGCTGCATCGAGCCGCTGGTCATCACCCATGCCCTCCTCCGCAACAAAAATAGTCATTTGTCAGACACATCTTCCTTGAGCCTGCGCCATTCTTGGGAAAGCCCCACGTAAAGGCTGACGCAGCACATCAGCAGCACCACCGCGAAAGGCAAGCCTGTTGTGATAGCCCCGGCTTGCATCGTGGAGAGCGCAACGGAGCCGCCGCCGATGAGCAGAACACTCGCCACAAGCCCCTCCATCACCGCCCAGAAGATTCGCTGCGGTGTTGGCGCATGAAGTTTGCCCCCCGCCGTGATGCTGTCGATCACGAGTGATCCTGAGTCAGAAGAGGTCACGAAGAACACCACAACGAGCATCACGGACAAGAACGCAGAAATCTCTGACAGCGGCAGCTCGCGCAACATTTGGAACAAGACCAGCGAGACGTCGCCGATACCGTCTGCCAACGGCCCCGCCTCTTGCTGCATCTGATCGATAGCCGTCCCCCCGAACACGGTGAACCAAATCACCGTGACGATCACCGGCAAAACGAGGACTGCTGCGAGAAACTCACGCACTGTGCGCCCCAACGAAACACGGGCGATGAACATGCCCACAAATGGCGACCACGAAATCCACCAAGCCCAGTAGAAGATCGTCCACCCGTGAAACCATTCGGTGTCTTCACGCCCGATCCAATTGGATAGGCGCACGCTTTCACCAAAATATCCAAGGGTGTTGGGCACCAGTTTTCCCGCCAATTGCGCCGTGGGCCCAGTGAGGAAAACGAAGATCAATAGACAAAAAGCAAGACAGATATTCACGTTACTGAGCAATCGAATGCCGCCATCTAGGCCGCGGATCACAGAAACGACTGCAAGCGACGTGATGCCGGCGATCAAGAAGATCTGCATCGACAGCCCATTACCGGTGCCGAACAGAAAATCGAATCCGCCCGCCGCCTGTTTCGCACCGATACCTAAGGAGGTGGCGAGGCCAAAAAGAGTGGCCAACACCGCGATGGTATCGATGACGTGCCCGGTCCATCCCCACACCCGCTCGCCAAGGAGCGGATAAAAAATCGACCGGATAGAGAGCGGTAAGCCCTTGCTGAAGGTGAAAAACGCCAGAGACAACCCCAATACGGCGTAGACGGCCCATGGCGTGAAGCCCCAATGAAAGATCGAGGCCGAAAAGGCGAGCCGTTCAGCCTCAGGCGTCAGTGGCTCAACGTTGAGCGGCGTACCGAACCAATCCGTATAATAAGCAAGAGGTTCTGCGGCTCCATAGAACATGAGGCCAATGCCCATCCCCGCGGAAAATAGCATAGAGACCCAAGAAAGCCTGCCGAACTCAGGTTGGGCATCCTCTCCGCCGATCTTGATATTGCCCAAAGGCGAAAGCGCGAGAAACACACAGAACAAGAAAATAATATTGGTACTCAGAACGAAGTACCAGTCTGCATATTCCAGCGTCCAATCTCTTGCTCCCTCCAGCACCACTTGCGCTTTGTCGGGGAAGCCTAACGTCCCAATGGCGAAAATGAGCACCAAAAAGGCACTCGAAAAGAAGACAGGGTTATGGATATCGAGTCCAAGAAATTGGATATTATCTTGACCCGTTGTATAATCTGTTTCGTAGGCGGATTCTTCGGGCGCGATGTTTTCGGGAAGATCAAAATCGTCCTGTTCTGTCATGCACGATACTCCGTTAGCGCTGGGCCGAGTGCCGCCTTGAGCGGGTCAAGCCAAGGGTCGAAATGGCGCCATTGGTCGACGCCCGATTGGTAGAGCGGTTGGCGGACTTGCTCAGAACTCGCCGTCCGAACAGACCGCTGGGTTTTGTGAAAATCAAGGCAGGCCGTTTCAAAGTCTAAGCCACAATAATCGAGAAGGCGGCGAACTTGGCCCTCAAGATCGTCGATCACGTCCTCATACTGAACACGCAAGACGCGGCCGGGCAACACTTTGTCCCAATGGGCCATAAGCTCGACATAAGCCCTGTAATAGCGGCCAACTTCTTCTAGGCCGTAGGTGAACTCTTGGCCCTCTGCGAAAAGTTGTTTGAAACCAGAGAAACAACAGGCGAGCGGCTCACGGCGCGCATCGATAATTTTCGCATTCGGCAAAATCAAATGAATGAGGCCAATGTGACGGAAGTTGTTCGGCATCTTGTCGATAAAGAGCGGCCGCCCCTCTTTCCGGTGAACCCGTGTCTCGTCGATATAGGCTTTCCCGAACTGCGCCAATTCGTCTGCACTCAACTCGGATAGCACAGCCGGATATTCACTCTTCGACGAGATCGGCCCCGTGGATCGTAACCGATGCGCCAAGGCCAGGATGTTCGGCAGCTCCATCGTGCCTTCTACTTGGCTGTGGGAGGCAAGGATTTGTTCGAGCAAGGTCGAACCTGCCCGCGGCAAACCGACGATAAAAATCGGATCGCTCGCGGCATGCCCTGTGCCTTGCCGCGCTTCGAACAGCTCGGCTGTACAGGTCTCACGCTGGGCTGCGAATTCCTCTTCCATTTGCTCGGGGCGATACCGGGTCTGGAAGCGTTTCAGCCGGTTTCCTTCACTATAATGATGAAATGCTTCTTCATACCTGCCCTGATCTTCCAATGCTTTGCCGAGCGCGAAGTGAAGATAAATTGAATGCCGAAGCGGTTGGCCTGGCTGCGCCAATTGCTCACGCATCTTTTCAATATCGGTCGCCGCGAATTGATGCGTCTTCAGATTGGCAAGTGCATAATAGGCTTCAGCATGGTCAGGCCGCGAAGCCAACGCAGCTTGGTAGGATTCGATAGCCTCAACCTGACGACCATAAGTCTTCAACGCGTGGCCACGCGAGGTCAGTGTCGCGGGATCGTTCGGCACGCGCGCGAGAACGGCATCGAACAGTTCAAACGCACGCTTATAGTCCCCCACCTGCATGCTCTCGATAGCCAAGTGTGATTGATAAAGCGGGTTTTCTGGATCGCTTGAGTAAAGCCGCTCCGCTTCCGCAAACGCTTTGTCGAACTTCTGTCGTTTACGGAGGACCTCAATATAGTCGAGGCGAAGCTGGATATTGTCAGGCGCCAGCGCCACCGCATTTTCGAGCAAGAACTCTGCATCGTCGAGCACGCTGAGGCGGCTGCCGATTTCGGCAAGAAGGCGCATTCCTTCGACATGGGTCGGGTTCTTCTTCAAGAACGCGCGACACAATTCCTCCGCCTTCAGAAGACGTCCTTCATAGAGATGGTTGGAAACCGCGAGGAGCGCCTTCGGCAAAGCCTCAAGCCGCTCGGCCTGGGCGATCGCGCGCGCCGACGCACTGGCATCGTTCGGTGCCGAAAGCTCCGCGATCGCGCGCCAACTCGCTGTCAGCGCGGGGTTGTATTGAACCGCGAGGGCGTAAGCCGCCATTGCTGCGGACAAATCGCCGGCGTTGCGGTGTATATGGCCGTGCTCTTGATGCGCACGACCATATTCAGGTGACAGATGAATGAGTGATGTGATGGCACTGAGCGCATCACCCAGTTGCCCTAAATATCGATGGCTGACAGCCTTGAGGTATAGCGCCTCAACGCTCTCAGGCTCGTTTTCCAGCACGGTCGTTGTGAGCCGAAGGGCCTCGTCAAACGCCCCCTCGCGCATCGCGCGCTGCGCCAAAACCATCGGCGCCTCAGCCGCTGGGGCATTTGGCGTACTACTCATGCCCGCCCTCCACTCTCGGCGTGAAGGAGCAAAAAAACGCCCCAGGGTCGGGGCGTTTTTCCGTGTTTCGTTGCGCAATGCGCAGCGGCTTCATTAGTACTCCACAGAGAAGCTGATACCAACGGTTCTTGGCCGTGCAACGGTCGTACGCGGCCGATCGTTCACGAAGTTACCGCTGATCTCCGCGCGCTCATTGGTCAGGTTATCGGCGAAGATTTCCGCCGTCCACTGACCGGTCGAGATCCCTGCACGAAGACCAAACGTGGTCCAGCTATCGAGCTCGTATTTATTGATCTCGATAATGTCAGTGAAGGACGAACCGGAATACACTAGCTGCGGCTGAACGTGAACCGTGTTGCCGCTGGCCAAATCCCACTCGTACCGTGCACGAATATTACCTTGGAACTCTGGTGCGAATGCCAAGGGCTCGCCCTCGATGACATCATCCGTCGTCAGCAAGACATCGGTGATCTCCGTATCAAGCACGGAGAAGGCACCCGCCACGGTGAGGCCCGGAATGGTCGATGGCGCCCAGGTCACATCACCCTCCAACCCAATCGTCTCTGCGTCGGCAGCGTTTGCTGAGAAGAAGAGGTTTGTGATCGACGGATCGAAGATGGTGGTTTGAAGTCCCGAAATCTCGTTGAAGAAGACGCTACCGTTAAAGCGCAGCGTATTGTCCAAGAGGTCGAGTTTCCAACCCAGCTCGTAATTCTTCAATTCGTCCGTATCCACTGCGAAAGGAACAACGAAGCCGTTGTTGCCGACTGCGCCACCGGGACGGTTCAACAAGCCAGGACGGAACCCTTCGGAGTACGTTGCGAAGAACAACATGCCGTCGGTCGGCGTAAACTCGATCGTACCCTTGTAGTTCACGCCATCGGTCGCTGCCTTATCCGGATTACCAAATGGATTGTCCGGACCATAGATCAGCGAGAGGTTCGTGCCGAACTCCTGGATATCCGAGGCGCCGAGCGAGTCGAAGATCGAGTTCGCACTGCCTTCGAGGTCGACTTCGATATCATAGTAACGCGCACCGAAGGTCACGGCCAACCGGTCACGGACGATATCAAATGTCGCCTCACCAAAGAGGCCGAGCTGTTCGTCTGTCCGCAGAATATCGTTCCGGAACATCACGCCCGGCGGGAACGGCCCTGGCTCCGAGAAGTAGCCCGGGAAGGCGTCATTAATCTGACCTGTCGCATCGACATTGGTGAGCGGGAAGTTGTCACCGAAACCGCCGCGTGTGACCGAAGACGGATAGGTGAAGTCGTTGCGCTCGGCCAATTCAAGATCGCTGTAGAAAGCGCCAAACGTAGCCCGCAGGCGATGCACGTCCGGTGTATTGAACCGAAGCTCGTGCGTTTGGACCTGTGTTTCCGTGAGCGAGCTCACAAACAGGTTTGGCTCATAGCAAGTGCCTGTCGGCGCGGGATCGCTCGGATATGAGACCGACGCATCACAGATGTAATATGGTAGGTACTGACCGACGAAGAGATAGTCGGTGTAGTCGACCCGCTGCTCTGTCGTCCGCTCCGTATACGCACCCGTATAAACGGCTTCGAGCGCGCCAATCTGGCCTTCCAAGGTCCAAGCTGTGTTGTGGAACTCGTCTTCTAGCCGATCTTGCTCGTAACGCTGGATCTCGAAATCATCCAGATTCGGATCGTCAAAGAACACGCCATCGGTTTCGAGGGTTTGCCGCGCATGCGCGACTTTCAACGTCCATTCAGGCGTGATTTCGAAGAGACCCGAAAGCCGGCCACCCGCATAGGTGGCGTCGTTGAAGTCTTCTTCGACCAAGCCAACATTATTGGTCTCGATGAAAGTGATGTTGCTAAAATCGGCGATATCCGCCGCAGGCGTCGCCATGCCATTGGCGTTGAAGCCGGCACGAACGTCAGAGACAGGGACGCCATTTTCGCGCGGCGTGCCCGCGGGGCGGAAACGTGCCGAGTCGCGCAGCGTCCGCGTGCCGGCCACATTGTCGATAAAGCCGCCCTGGCGGTCGACATAGACGACACCGCGCATCGCAAAGCGATCGGTCACCGGCACGTTCATGACGGCCTCGACCTTGTTGCTCATCTCACCGCCATCGGTGAACGATGTGGCCGCACTTAGTTTGGCGCTAAACAAGCCAAGCTCGGGCTGGTTGGTGATCAAGCGCACCGTGCCCGCTTGCGAGCTGGCACCGAACAGCGTGCCCTGCGGCCCAGGAAGCACCTCCACACGCTGAAGGTCAGCGGCGTAGACGTCGAGGTTCCGCCCCGGCTGCGCCAGCGGTTGCTCGTCCAAATAGAAGGCCACGTTCGGCGCAAGGCCGGCAACACCTGCCGTTGTTAGGTTCGGTGTGGTCGACGCGACGCCGCGAATGTAAATCGTATTTTGACCTGGCCCGCCGCCGCCGGCCGTCACGCCGGGCAATTGGACCAGATAGTCTTCAAAGGTGTCGATCCCGAGTTGATCGAGCGTCTCTTCGCCAATCGCGGAAACAGCGACAGGGATGTCCTGCGCAGTCTCCGCACGTTTTGTCGCCGTCACAATGATTTGATCGACCTGTGCCGCGGCTCCGGTCGGCACAAGAATACTGGTGATGGCGAGAACAGACGCGCCAGAGAGATAATGCTTCAAGGTTCAGCCCCATTGGTTGCTTGGGGCAAGCGTCCAAGGCGGGATAAGCGCCGAAATGTTGTTATCGGTCCATCGCGCGGCGAGTGTCACCGCGGCGCGCGCTACCCACCGCGCTTGCCTGGAAGGGGAACTAGTTCATTTATTAGAAAAGCGAAAGGTCACCGGCGAAATGTTCTTGAGCTCGATCAGATTGGGGTGTTTTTTTGCCACGCTTGCCTGAAAGACACACCTCGCGCGCCTCGAACCAATCCTTCGATACTCAAAGGATAAAGCACCCAAGAGCTCACACGATTGAGCGCGCGTCACGTTCTGCCGTCGATCATTCGCACCAAAAGCTGCCTAACGTGCTGGGACAGCGGATGGTCGAGCCAGAACAAACAGCCGATCCATCCCATCAGGCTGAGAAGAATTCCCCCACTGGCGACGAAGAAAGACGGTGCGTTCGACCCATCGACGAAGCCGACGAGGATGGCGGGCCCCATCAGCGCCGCGAAGGTCATCAAGATCCCATCCCGCGCGAGCTGTCCAAGCTGCGCCATCGGCATTGGCATCAGCTGGCTAAGCTTGCGAAGCATCAAGCCTGCATTTGTCCACGCCGCCACGGCCAGCGCCAAACACACAAATTCAAGGGAAACCGCCGCCCCTATGGCGACGCCGATGATCCGCACCGTGTGCTGGGTGATTTGAACCCGCGCATAGGCTTTTTCAGCTCCAACTGAAATGAACAGCACGTTGGCGAGCTGGGTAACGGGATAAGCCACGCCGACCAAACATAAGATCTGGACCGGTCGAACGCTCGCTTCCCACTGATCTCCCAACAGCACATGGATAATTGGGTCGGCGAGAAGCGCCATCACCGCGAAAGCTGGCCAACAAAGCGCAGACAGATAGGAAAACTTGGTCGCGAAAATGTCTGCGCCTCGCACGCCTGAGGCTAAGGCCCTCGTAAAAGCTGGCAGTATCACGGGCCGGACGCCTTGAAGTAACGCGGAGTCCACCAGGCTAAAAAGGGCATTCGCGCGATTGTATACCCCGAGAACAAACGCGCCGAGACCGCCGGCGATGATGCTGGCCACGGCCAGATCGCTGGTCGGGCCAATCACCTCTCCCCCTGAAAGCGCGGGGCCGGAACGCCAATATCTTGCCCACCCCGTGCGCCGCGGGCGATGAAACCGGCGGGTGCCGCGCACCATTTTGAGTAACAACAAGAGCTGCACAACGCGTCCCGCGACAACGCCAATCGCGAGCGAAAATGCGCCAAGCCCCGCGAACGCAAGGATCACCGCAACGGTTTTGTCCGTTGCTGTGATAACGATGTTGATGATGGAGAGACCATCGAACCGCCCGGCCCGCTGCAACTGACTCTCTAGGGGAATGACCACCGGTAGGGGCAGAAGGCCGATCAGGAGGACGCTGATCACGGCGCCCAGATCACCACTGCCCTGCGCTCCTCGTCCGAACAGCCATGTGAGGCAAAGCCCACCGCCCACCACCACCGCTGTGGTGAAGGTGAGAAATCCCGCCGCCTCCCCCAATGACCGGTCGCGAAGCGCTGGCCGCCGTACAAGCTCTGCGCGCACGCCAAAGTCGATCACCAGCGCGGCGATCACCTGAAGGGCGATCCCCAGCGCAAAGATACCGAAGGCTGCCGGCGGCAAGAGACGCGACAGAAACAAAAGGCTTAGCAAGGAGAGGCCAAGCGTGATTTGTCGAGACACGCCCATCCGTGTCAGGGCGCGACGTAAATCCATGGACAGGCAACTCCTTCGATGAGGCAGCGAAGCCGCCATCACAGTGACGCATTTGGCCGCGGAACCGGCATGGTTTGCACCCGTAAACGCGTTTCATAGGGTGAGTCTGCCTGCGACGATCGCGCGACACTTAGTTACACGATGTTGCTTGCCTTTTGTTGTTTTTCGATAAAGAAGAAGGTCACCCAGACGTAAACTCTTTGCGCTATGGCCAGCCTCCGAAAGGTGACGACGCCATTTGCTGCGTTTGTGTTTGGCAGCGCATCATGACGATCGCCATCGACTCAAAGAATGCGTAGAGGGCGAACGCGAAGGGGAGTTATTTTATGCCGCATCGTTTAGGACACGCTGGCGTTTTTATCCTGCTCATGAGCGGGTTAGGCGGCTGTGTGTCCCTCGATGCCGAAGTGGCGCGCGAGGCGATTGAAGAGCCCGCGAATTGGGCCGCCCTCAGCGCTGAACGCGACGCCGGCACAGTAACAACCAATTGGGTCGACGACCTCGGCGACCCTGTGGTCACCGGGTTGATCGCTGAGGCCTTGGCCGAAAACAATGATTTGTCCGCGGCGGCTGCGCGTGTGCGCGCGGCGCGGGCGCAGGCGGGGATCACGCGGGCCGGGCTGCTGCCAAGTGTCGGCGGTAGCTTTTCCGCAAACAGATTTCGCTCGCCGAGCAGCAACCAGCCGACCATCGGGCCCGACGGCAACCTTGTGATCGGCGGCTCTGGTGCGACCTATACGAATAGTGGCCAGCTGGGCCTGAGCTTGCGGTGGGAACTCGATCTTTGGGGCCGCATCGCGGACCAAACCCGCGCCGCATATAAAGAAGCTTTTGCGGGCGAGCTCGATGTTTCCGCCGCGCAGCTCTCTTTGGCTGGCACCATTGCACAAAGCTATTACGGCTACACCGAAGCGCGGCTGCAGCGGCAGCTTTCCGAGCGCGACGTCGAAACCGGCGAGGCCAATCTGCGCATCATCGAGCGGCGGTATAACCGCGGCGTATCTTCAAGCCTCGATGTGCGCCTCGCCCGCTCCTCACTCGCAACGTCTAAGGCGACACTCCTATCCCGTCAGCAGGCGGAAAAAGAGGCCGCCCGCAGCTTAGAAGTGCTGCTGGGACGTTATCCGAATGCAAGCCTGCAGTCCGCAGAAGATTTGCCGCGCCTCGACCCGGTGGTGGAAGAAACCGGTCTGCAGGTCGCTGTTGGCTCCCCAGAAACACTGATCTTCCGCCGGCCTGATGTCATTGCCGCGGAAGAGCGCCTCGAAGCAGCGGGACTGCGCGTGGCGGCTGCGCGCAAAGCCTTTTTGCCAACCTTGTCGTTGATCGGCTCTGCGGAAGAGCGAGATCAGCTCGACATGGCCGAACTGCTTGATGTCGATGCCGTGTTCGCCTCGCTCATCGGCAATTTGTCTCAACCGCTTTTCCAAGGTGGACGTCTGAGAGCGCAGGAGCAGGCCTCGCGGGCAACGCTTGAAGCGCTTCTTTATGAATACACACAAACCGTTCTGCTCGCCTTCGAAGAGGTCGAGAACGCCATCGCGGCCGAACGCTTCTTGAGCGCCCGTGAAGCCGCCCAACAGCTTGCCTTCGAAGAGGCTGTGGCGGCGGAAGACTTGACCAATCGTCAGTACGTCAACGGGACGACCAACATCTTCAACTTGATCAACGCGCAGCAACGACGGATTTCCGCGGAGTCGCAGTATTTCGCGGCGATCCGCGGCCGGCTGAGCAACCGTATCGCCCTCTACTTGGCGCTTGGTGCGCCCTTCACCCTCCCCGGCGACGACATGATAGTCGAAAGCACGCCGATGCAATCTGAACAGGAGTCTTCCTGATGTCCCGTATACTGTTCGTCGCGGTCGGCCACGTTCTTGCCGTCGTCCTCTTCTTCGGGGCGTTGATTGCGGTCCTCGGGATCATGCGGCCCGACCCCGACCGACAAACGCCAGAGGCTGCCGTGCCAACGGTGTTTGTCAGCACGGCGACTTATGAGCCCGTACAGCTTTCCGTGCGGGCGCAAGGCGAGGTCCGCCCGAAGCAAGAGATCATTTTGACCCCACAAGTTGGCGGCAAAATCGTCAGCGTCTCACCAAGCTTTGCGGATGGGGGGACCTTCACCGAAGGCGAAGTCTTGGTTCAGATTGAAGACGCAGATTACCGCCTCGCCCTCACCCGCGCCCGTGCGCAAGTGGCAACCGCCGAGCAGACCCTCGCCGTTGAGCGAGCCGAGGCGGACCTTGCGCGCAAAGATTATGAGGAATTGGCCACGGCAAGTGGCGACCGCGCGGAACCGTCCGCCCTCACCCTGCGGGGCCCGCAATTGGCGCGCGCGGAAGCCGAATACCAAGCCTCACTTGCCAACCTACAGGATGCACAATTGGCGCTCGATCGCACGAAAATCCGCGCCCCTTTTGACGGTCGTGTCCGGACCATTTCGACCAATACGGGCCAGTTTGTGAATGTCGGCCAGCAATTGGGCACGGTTTTCTCGACGGATGTTGCAGAAGTTCGCTTGCCGCTGACCGACGAAGACTTAGCGCGCCTCGACTTGCCCCTTGCGTTCAATGATCGGGCCAATGGTCCCGAAGTCATCCTTTCGGCAAATGTTGCCGGCGGCCTTCGCGAATGGTCAGGCCGGATCACCCGCGTTGATGCAGCCGTCGACCCAACGACGCGTCAGATCTCCGCCATCGTCGAGGTCGAGGACCCCTATGGCGAGGGCGCCGATAACGGCTTCCCAATGGCCATCGGGCTTTTCGTGGATGCAGAAATTCTTGGTCCACAGCTCGATCGCGCCGTGACTTTGCCGCGCGTTGCCGTGCGCAATGACGGCTCCGTGTTTGTTCTGGGACCGGAGGATCGCCTTGAAGCTCGCCCGGTCGATATCGCGGCGTTCACGACGGCCGGCGTCATCATCACCGATGGCCTTGAAGAAGGCGAAGAGGTTGTCGTCTCGCGCGTCAACGCGACGGCTGGGAGCCAAGTGCGACCCTTGCAGTCGGCTGGTCCGCGCGCGGATGAGGCAGCTCCCGCGGCCGCAGCAGCTGCAACTGCAACAACTGCAGCCGCCCAGCAGCCAGTCGCCGGTGAGGTGCGCTAATGAATGGCCTCATTTCATGGTGGGTACGGAACTCCGTCGCCGCCAACCTTCTCATGATCCTGATCGCCGTCGCTGGCGTCGCCAGCTTCATGCAGGTGGAGCGCGAAGTGTTCCCCAGCGCCAAGCTCGACCAAGTGACGGTCTCGGTCTCTTGGCCTGGCGCCTCACCGCGCGATGTTGAAGAGCAAATCATTCTCCGCATTGAGGAAGCGATCTCGGACGTCGACAATGTCGATGAGATCAACTCAACGGCGCGCGAGAGCAGCGCAACGGTGACCATCGACATCCGCGAAGGCGCTGAATTCGACACCTTCCTGAACGAGATCAAATCGAAGGTCGACGGCATTTCAAACCTGCCGCAGTCGTCCTTTCCGCCGGTGGTTCGTCGCTCGATTGCTGAAAATGGGCTGACCTTTATCGGCCTGCTGAGCGAGACGGTTGGGCCGGTCGAGCTCAATCGCTTGGCGCTTGATTTGCGCGACGAGCTGGCCACCCTGCCTGGCGGCTCCCCTTTGGTGCAGATCAATGGCGAGCAGGTGGAAGAGATTTCGGTCGAGGTGACGGAAACCGCGCTGCGCCGGTATGGCCTCAGCTTTGACGATGTGGCGAATGCTATTCGTGGCTCGTCCCTGAACTTGTCCGCGGGCCAAGTGCGCACGAACACGGGCAACATTCCGCTTGCGATTCGGCAGCTCGCCGAGACCGAGGAAGATTTCGAACGCATCGTGGTGCGTCGAAACCGCGATGGCAGCGTGGTAACCGTCGGTGACCTCGCTGAAGTCAAAACGGGGTTCGAAGACGAAGACTCCATCTATCGGATTGATGGCAAGCCTGGCGTGATGCTGCAGGTGATGCAGCCAGAGACGGTCAACGTCGTGGCCACTTCACGGGTCATCGAAGAATGGATCGACGAGAAACGCGCCTCCGGTGACTTGCCCGCTGGCGTCGAAATCAAACAGCTCTTCACGCTGTCGGACCTCTACTTCAACCGCATGGAGCTCGTCTCTTCGAACGCGATTGTCGGCTTGTTGTTGGTGCTCGGCATTTTGATGTTGTTCCTTCGACCAACGGTTGCGTTTTGGGTTGCGACAGGGATCGGAATTTCATTCGTCGGCACCTTTATTTTCATGCCCGTTGCAGGCGTGTCGCTGAACATGCTGTCGCTGTTCGCCCTCCTCCTGGTCATCGGGATTGTGGTGGACGATGCGCTCATCGTCGGTGAGAGCATTCACCGTCAAACAGAACGCGGGAAAAAGGGGATCGATGCGGCAATCATCGGCACGCAAATCGTGGCGAAGCCCGTCGTCTTCGCGGTGCTGACGACGATGCTCGCCTTCTCGCCCTTCCTCTTGATTGGTGGGCAGTTTGCCGATTTCACCAAGCACATCGCGTGGACGATCATGTTTGCCCTGACGTTCTCGCTGATCGAGAGCTTCCTCATCTTGCCGGCCCACTTGGCGCACCTTCATCCGCCGAAGCCAGGCGGCATCATGGCCTTCCAAGCGAAGATCGCGGATAGCCTGCTTTGGGTGGCCGATCGGTTCTACCGTCCATTGATCAAACTCTCGCTCACGGCACGGTATTTCACGGTGACGCTCTTTGTGATGATGTTTGTGTTGTCCGTGGCGCTGTTGGTCCAAGGCTGGGTGCAATTCCGCTTCTTCCCCGATGTGGAGGGCGACGACATCGCCCTGCGCATCACCATGGAACAAGGCACGCCTTTCTCACGCACCTTACAGGTTTATGACCAGGTGGAAGCCGCCAACCGCATGATCGCTGAAGACCTGAAGGAGCGCTATGGCGGGCAAGACGTTGTCAGCACATCACAGGCATGGGCTTGGTCAGGCGGCATCTTTACGCAAATCATCCTCGACCCGGACGTCGAGCGCACCGAGCGCATGGCCGATGTGGGCGATCGCTGGCGCGGCTATATCGGCGAAATCCCGGACGCTGAGGAAGTCGCCGTCGCCAACATGTTTGGCGGTGAGAGCAACATGTTCGTCGTGGGTCTTGAGGGGAACGATCTCGAACAGCTCACTGCAGCCGTTGAGGAAGTGAAGACGTACCTCTCAGGTGCCGGCGAGCTTTACGACGTTCGCGACACCTTTGATGCGGACCAAGAGGAACTGCGCTTTAGCCTGAAACCGGGTGCTGAGCGCTTTGGCCTCACCTTGAATGAGATTTCTCGTCAGGTGCGACAAGCCTATTACGGTGAAGAAGCACAGCGCCTTCCTCGCGATGGCCAAGATATTCGTGTGATGGTGCGCTACCCGCTGGAAGTGCGTCAGTCGCTCGACAGCCTGTCAAACTTCCGCATCCGGACACCGGATGGTCGCGAAATTGCGCTCGAGGCTGTCGCTGATGTGACGTATGCCCCAGCCGTTCAACGCATCGACCGCACAGACCGCAAGCGGGCGGCTCGGGTGCGTGCGCGGATTCGCGCCGGCTCAGACGCTGGCCCCCTCCGGCAGGAGTTCTTCCAGGATTTCGTGCCAACGCTCACACAGAAATATCCCGGCGTGAATGTGAAGCGCCGCGGCGAAGATCAGGAGCAACAGGAGTTCATCGGCAGCCTGCTCGTGCTCTACGGGCTCGCCCTATTCGGCATGTATATGCTGCTGGCGATCGCCTTCGGCTCCTATTTCCAGCCAATGATGATCATGTCCGCGATCCCCTTTGGCTTCATGGGCGCCCTCTTCGGCCACCTCATCATGGGCGAGAACTTCGCGATGTTTTCGATGTTCGGCATCTGCGCCGCAGGCGGCGTGGTAGTGAACGACAACCTTGTCCTGGTCGATTATGTGAACCGGCTCCGGCGAGAAGGCGCGGGCGCTTTCGCGGCTTTGGTGGAGGCAGGCACCGTGCGGTTTCGGCCAATCCTCCTCACCTCAGTCACCACCTTTATTGGGCTCGTCCCCATTCTGTCAGAGAGTTCTTTCGACGCCCAATTCCTCCGGCCGATGGTGATCGCCCTCGCCTTTGGGGTCTTGTTCGCGTTGTTTGTGACGTTGATTTTCGTGCCCGCGCTTTACGCGGTGGGTGTCGATATTGCGCGTTTCTATCGCTGGGTATGGACAGGTGAGAAGCAACCACCGCTTGGCGAGGGTGACTCAAAAACCCATGAACTGCCCGACATCGATCCCGATGAGCCCAGCTTCACCGCCGACGGTCAGCCCGCCGAGTGAACGCAAAAGATAATCGATTTTTCTACCGCTGGGTTACCTTTGGTTAACCCTAATGCATGTAAATCGGATGTGTCTTCTCTCCCAGGAAGATAACCCACCATACCCCCAAGGCGGCTCCGCTCTCCCAGGCGGAGCCGTTTTTCTTTTGGGTGCGGGTCGCACAAAAAACTGCCCGAAAGCGCGACCTGCCCTCTAGATTCCGCAGAATGAGCACGGTATGAGCGCGCTCCACAGGCATTCCGGAGTAGCTCAGTGGTAGAGCAAGCGACTGTTAATCGCTTGGCCGGGGGTTCGAATCCCTCCTCCGGAGCCATCACTCCAAGTCCATCCAGGGTATTGAACCAAGTGGCGGTGTCGCCGCTCAAGGCAGGCATGGAGTAGACGAGAAGTTCTCGAAAAAGGCGGCTTTTTTCCGTGGGTCGGTCACTGCGACCGTAGCCGCGCCCAAAAATTGCCGAATGCGGCGCAGTACTCATTCCCCGTCGCCACATAAGGCTCGCATGCGGTCGCATACTCCTCATACGATGTACTGCCGCCGCTGCAGAGGGATTTGTATCCCGATGCCCGCTGCTGGAAGCGTGTCACCAGCGCGTCATATCCCGCCACGCGCGCATTATAGTCCTCAAGCAACCGTTCAAGCGATCGTGGCGCTGGCTGACGACGGCGAATATAGCGCTCGGCTTGCTCTTCATATTGCGAGCGCATCGCTTCGATGGCGGCAAGTTCGGCTTCGATCGCGGCACGTTCCGTCGTTAGTTGTGCCGCTGTTCCGGCGCATTGAGCAATATGGGCTGCGGAGACAAACTCCTGCGGCAATTGCGCTGCGCGCTGCGCCGCTGCCTGCTGAACATCCGTGGCCGCCATGATTGTCCCGTCTGGGCGGACGAGCTCGAACCGGATCATCACGACGTAGGAAAGCGTGTCATACCGCGTGCCTTCCGGAAATCGCGGCAGCCGACGGATACCGCGGATGCTGCGTTCAATGGCCCGGTCCAACAGGTTCGATCCCGTCGATTGCAAAAAGCGCCAGCTCACCACGCGCCCATCCCGATCGGCCACCACGACCACGCGCGCCGTTCCAGTAATGAAGGCATTCATCGCCTCGGGCGGGTAGACCAACCGGTCAAGCACCTCAGCGCGGGCCGCCTGCAACCAGTCTTGCAAGAACAGGTATTCTTCGAGGCTCAACTGCCCGGCATCGCCTGCCCCGCCATTGCCGAGCCAAAGCTCTGGCACGGCGCGCGGCTGAATGTCTGGCAGATCAGGAATCTCGCGCGGCTTTGCCGGGGGCGCGGGTGGCGGCGAGTCCGACGCGCGCTCTTGGATCGTTGGAACCTCCGGCTCTGGTTCCGGCTCTGGCGGGGGCGTGGTTTGCTCGGGCGGGCGCACCAGCGGCGCGAGATTGACGCCGATCTCCGTCCCCTGCTCGACCACCGGCGCGTCATCCAGCTCAACTGGCGCAGGCAAAAACGGTAGCGCACCGATCACATGCGCGGCCACGGCGAGCCCCCCGCCAATGATCCAATGCTTCAAGCTGGGCGCGGGCGAGGTCGCATTGCCCAACGGGCCGGCATCAGCGCGCGCGGCGCCTATGGAGCTTCGTGCGATCATCACGCCCCGCTCCCACCAACGGTTAAGAGCACCAGGTACTGGGCGCCCGCCCCCCGCAAAAGCTCCATCACCTGGATGACGCGCTTCGCCTCGGCATTTGCGTCCGCTTTGAGTTGGATGGAGCTATCCGGCCGCGTCGCAAACCACACCGTCGCCGTGCGGACAAGCTCTTGATCCGACCGCATCAGTTGGCCCTGAAACGCCACTGCCCCATCGGCATCAACGAGGATCACCACATCCTCTTCCGCGCTCGCCAGCTCACTGACCGATTGCGGTGGCGTGATATTGAGCGTCTCAGGACGTTCGATTGCCCCAGCGAGCATGAAGAAGACGAGGAGGATGAACACAACGTCGATCAGTGGGGTGATATTCACTAAATCGCGTTTTTCGCGTGGCCGGACGATATTCATTGGCCACCCCCCACTGCCGGCTCACCGCCCGAGAAGGACACGCTTTGCGCCCCCGCGACGCGCGCCACATCGTAAATCTCGATGGCCGCTTGGAGGGGCACATCGGTTTCAGGTCGAATAAGGAAGACGCGCCCAGGGTCGATCTCAAGCACCTCGGTGATGGCACCGATAAGCTCTTCGCGGGTGATCGGCTGTGTATCAAATGTCAGTGTGCCGTCTTCGTTCACGCCGATCACGATAGCGCCTTCGCTTGTCTTGACGACCTCGGTTTCTCGGGGCGTCTCTACACGGATGAGACGGTAGGCAGAAAAATTGGTCGCCAACATGAAGAACACAAGCAGGATGAAGACCACGTCGATGAGCGGCGTGATGTTCAGAACCGTGACGGCTGCATGTTGACGCCGGATGCGCATAGGATCGATGACCTATTTTCTAAGGCGGATTACGCCTCGTCGCTGTGGGCGTCGCTGCTGCCCGCGCGGTCGTAAAGCGAAGAGGTGAACACGCGGATGGCAGCATCTTCCATGTGCTGCGCCGCAACGTCTACAGAGCGTTGAAGCCAGGTGAAGAACGCTGCCGCGGGGATGGCAACGGTGAGGCCTGCCGCCGTGGTAAGAAGCGCTTCCCAAATTCCGCCTGACAGGATTGCCGGGTCTACGCGATCGCCTGCTGTCTCTAACTGTTGGAAGGCTTCAATCATGCCCAAGACCGTGCCGAGAAGACCGAGCAGTGGGCTGATCGTTGCGATCAGGTTCAACAGCGGCAATCCGCGCTCAAGCCCATCAAGTTTGGCCTTGGCCACCCGTTCGGTTTCCTCACGCGCTGCCACATCATCGCCGCCTAGGAGCTTACCGCGAAGAGCGGTTTCCATGACGCGGGCAACCACGCCGCGACGGTTTTGTAAAAACGCAAGCGCGCCCTCCTGATCCCCTTCACTGAGCAGGGCGGACACCTTCTCCGTGAACCGATAAGCCCCGAGCCGCAGAATGCGGAATTGAACGAACTTGACCACGATGACCATCAGGCTCAGCACCGACAAGCCAAGTAAGACAACGATGACCCAGCCCCCAGCGGCGACAAGGTCAGCAATCGGCTGCAGCCGCCCCCAGTCGCGCGAGCCTTCCTCAGTTGCCATTCCCGCTTCGTCAGATGCCTCGGTCAATTCGTCAGCAAGCGCGTCAGTTTCAGCAGGGTCGCCATCGACAGGCGCCCCCTCATCGGGCGCAGTCCCCTCGGCTTCCTCGACAACCAATTCTGCCTCATCAGCGACAGCTTCAGACACTTCAGAGGTTGCTGGCTCTGCGGTTTCGTCCTCTGGCTGAGCAGTTGCGACGGATAGTGCCGAGACGACCATCACCGCCGCCACTGCCAAAGGCATCATACACTGCCGCAAGCCGATGATCGTCATTTTGCGATCCTTCCCGAAAAAACCAACTTTCAAAACTTAGTTGAGTATTTTTACAGTTTCGTAACAAAATCGGCGATGGTCAGGCGATTGAGGCGAATAAACATCAATGTCGTTTGCGATGCATAGACATTCTGCCCAGGTCGATGGCCCGATGAAAATCACGAGGGCGGTCAATGTCTACAAGGGAGAGCTTGCCGAAAGGACGACCATAAAGCGTCACCGTGGCCGAACCGGACAAACGATCCCAAACGGACTGACGGAACTCGAGATCGTCGATGCATTCAAGCGCGATCTCTTTGATCCGGCGACCGATAAAACCTGTTTTGATGACCAAAAACCCAGACGTGACAGCAATCTCCGCAGAGGTGCGTCGAACAAAGCGGATAACTGCCAAAAGACAGCATGCCCCACTGAAGCCGATGGCAAGACGCCACAATACCGACGGATTATGGACATGGGCAGTACCAATCAATAGCACTCCAATTGGGAGAAACCCCAATACGATAATCAGTGCCGTAACGACATGTCGAACAGGATTGCGATGCGCGCGAAAGATCGGTCTTTCCCCCAAACCCGTCGCTGTTTCCGCGTAAGTCATTCCCCCCAGCCCCTTCACATCACGCAATCACGTTGACGCCGCGATCGACGTAGTGAACGCCGCCGGTCACAGCGCTCGCCCCGTCGCTCGCGAGAAATGCAGCAACTGCGCCGACCTCTTCAATCGTCGCGACGCGATGATCGGGCGCCCGGTCGAGCGCATCGGAAATGAGCGCGTCGAAATGATCAATGCCTGAGGCTGCGCGCGTGGCGATGGGCCCCGGCGAAATGACGTTCACGCGTATGCCCTTCCCGCCCAAATCCGCCGCAAGGTAGCGCGCCGTGGTCTCAAGAGCCGCCTTGACCGGCCCCATGATGTTATAATGATCAACAACGCGATCCGCCCCCTGATAACTCATCGTCAAGAGGCTGCCGCCTTCCTTCATCAGCGGGACCGCCCTCGCGGCCATCCGGATGAAGGAATGACATGAGATATCCATTGCCTCTAAGAATCCCTCACGGCTACAGTCGATAACATCCGCGTGAAGATCAGCCTTCGGACAAAAGGCGATGGAATGGAGCAAAAAGTCCAGTCCGCCCCAGTTTGTCTCGATCCAATTGAAAACGGCGTCCACGTCGTTCGGTCGTGCAACATCAAGCGGCAACAGCGCCGTCGCCTCAACTGCTTCGGCGACGGGCTCGACAAAGGGCCGTGCACGGTCGTTCAGATAAGTCAGAACCAGTTCTGCCCCTTGCGCGCGCATCACCGTCGCACAGCCGGCAGCAATTGAATGATGATTGGCAACGCCCACGATGAGACCGCGTTTGCCCGACAAACTCATCATGAGCCTGTTCCCCTTTTTGCGTTGGTCAGACCATCTTGACGTAGTCGCCCGGCGCGAGCAGCAGGGCTGTGCCTTTTGACACATCATTGCCAGGCATATCGGCGCGCTTTGGCTGGCGCGCGGCAACTTGCCCTGTGCTACGCGCCTTGAGCCATTCGGCCCAGGTTGGCCACCAAGACCCCTCGCGAAGCTCTGCGCGATCAAGCCATTGATTCGGCGGGATATACGGTTCTTGATCGTGCTTCATCAGCACACGGTGGCGACGATGCGGGTGGCCCACCTCGCTCACGACACCCGCATTATGGCCGCCACTCGTGAGCACGAAGGTAATCTCCGTATCCGCAAAGAGGTGCATTTTGAATACGGACCGCCAAGGCGCGACATGATCTTTCTCCGTGCCAAGAATGAACATCGGTGCCCGAATATCGCTAATGGCGATGGGGCTTCCTTCCACACAAAAATGGCCATTCACCAAATCGTTATTGAGATAAAAGTGCCGCAAATATTCTGAGTGCATACGCGGCGGCATGCGTGTGGCATCAGCGTTCCAAATCATCAGATCGAATTCAGGCGCCTCCTCGCCGAGAAGATATGCCCGTTGAGCCCGACGCCAAACAAGATCTCGCGAACGCAGAGCTGTGAACGCCGCCGCCATTTGTTCGCCTTCCAAGTAACCGGTGGCCTCCATTGACGCCTCAAGGGCCGCGAGTTGGTCCTCGTCGATGAACAGGCTGAGTTCGCCAGCATCGCGGAAATCGACCTGTGCTGCGAAAAGCGACATCGAGGCCACCCGGTCATCGCCATCTCGGGCGAGCGCGGCCAGCGCCACCGATAAGAGTGTGCCGCCAAGGCAGTATCCCACAGCATGGATCTTTTGATCAGGGATCAGCGCATTCACGGCCTCAATGGCACTTAAGATACCAAGCTCACGATAGTCATCGAAACCAAGGTCACGCTCATCTCTCCCTGGGTTTTTCCAGGAAATCATAAAGACCGTATACCCTTGCTCTACGAGGAATTTCACCAGCGAATTCTGCTGCGAGAGATCAAGGATATAGTATTTCATGATCCACGCTGGCGTGATTAAGATCGGCTCGGCATGGACTTTTTCCGTTGTCGGCTCATATTGAATGAGCTCAATAAGACGATTTCGGAAGACCACCTTGCCCGGGGTCGCAGCCAACGTTTCGCCGACGGCATCATACGCGACGCGGTTAGAAGGTGCATGAAGCCCGGCCGTTTCTCCAAAATCCTGCAGAAACCGGACAAAGCCGCGGCCAAGATTTGCCCCCTTCTCTTCGAGGGTTTGCTTCATCGCCTCACGATTTGTGAACAGATAGTTTTCTGGCCGCAGCGGCTCTATAGAAAGCCGCGCTGCAAAACTGACAAGGTCGGCGTGTTTACGCGTCACACCAGGCACATCGTGGGCGTATCGATCAATCACTTTTTCCAGCCCCTCGATATAGCCCTCAGTGTACCGGGTTAGGCCTTCACTCAGTATGAGTTCAGGTGGCAGCGCTTCGCCGCCATCCGCGCGCTCGGACAGCTTGGCCATGGCGTTGATCGGCACCGCGGCCATGTCCTGGGCAAGTTGGATTTGACGCCCTGGTAGCAAAGCGAAATGGCTCCACCAGTCAAAGGCAGCATTCGCCAACGCAAGCGGGGAAGCCCCCTTTGCCCCACTGGCCCAATATCGCATAACCTGGCGATCGATTTGGTCCCAGATATTCGGCGTAGGCGAGTCGCCGTCACGCTCCTCAGAACAAGTGTCAGTGCGGAGTGGGATGATATCTGCGGAGGGATTAGCGACGCGCATGTCCATCAATACGTCTCTCAATTGGGTTTAGCGTGAGCGATATGGGTGCCTTCGGCATTTGGCTTGGTTTCGGCCCGCCGGTGGTCGAGCCGCCTAATGACGAATTTATGTACCTCTTCGAGCGCGAAGAAGATGAGCGCAGCCCCGATCAGCGCGACGAATAGAGACGGGCTCACCGGCATCAGCTCCAGCACGCTACGCAAGCCAGGAACGTTCATCGTCAATAGATGAAAGCCCAGAGCACCAGGGATCGCAAACGCGAGCAGCCGATTGCTAAAATAAGGCACGCTGAATGCGGAACGGTGCTCTGACCGGCTCGAAAGAACATGCACATTCCCGAACAGCACCATGAGCAACAGCGTCGCGTTCCGCGCTGCTGGAATTTCCATCCCACTGCTGACCATCAGGCTATATGCGGTAAAGGCGATAACGCCCATCGCTGTCCCCGCGAACAGCACATGTTCGATGATGCGCCTGTCAAACACGGGCTCATCAGGACGGCGGGGCTTTTGATCGAGTTCGTCACCCTCTTTTGGTTCGAAGGCGAGGGCCACATCCTGAATGCCGTTCGCCACAAGGTTGAGCCACAAGAGTTGCACCGCCGTTAGCGGCATGGGCAAGCCCGCAAGAACGGCCAAATAAAACAGCAAGATCGCCGAGAAGCCCGTGGCCACAAGAAGACCGATCACCTTACGGATGTTATTGTAAACGATCCGGCCTTGCTCCACGCCCGCGACGATGGACGCAAAGTTATCATCCGTGACGATAAGATCGGCCGCCTCTTTGGCGACGTCGGTGCCGGTCTTGCCCATGGCAACGCCCGCATTCGCGCGGCGCATGGCGGGGGCATCGTTCACGCCATCTCCAGTCACCGCGACAAAGTGGCCTTCTTTCATCAGCACATCGACGATCGCTTCTTTTTGCACCGGATCGATCCGTGCAAAGACACGCGCCGGCAGCACGAGCTCGCGCACGGCATCGGCACCTTGTGCTTGTGCCTCGGACAACATCGTGCCGGTGACCACCGGGTCCTGAGGACCGCAGAGACCAAGTTCGGCACCGATTGCGCGCGCCGTTGCAGGATGATCGCCCGTCACCATGGCGACGCCGATCCCGCCACTCTGGCACTTGGCAATCGCGTCTTTCGCCTCGGTCCGGATGGGATCGATCATGGCGACCAGCCCAAGAAAATGGATATCGCTGAGCGCGAGATCTTGATCCTCGACACACTCGCCCTCTTTCAACGGGCGGCGCCCTACGGCGATCACACGATAGCCTTGCTGCGCCAACTCATTGAATTGGGATTCGATGCGTGCACGGTCGATCGGAACAACACCGCCATCGGTTTCCATAAAACTGGAGGCCCCCAGAATTTTCTCCGGGCTGCCCTTCACATAAAAATAGGAGCCGGTCGGTCCCTCGTTCACACTGCCACTGAAGGCTCGTTCGGATTCATAGGGCACCAATTTCAGCCGCTGGTGGCAGCTTGTGGTGTTGTTCAGCGATAGCCCCAGTTTTTTCGCGAACACCAAAAGCGCGATATCCACGATATCGCCATCGCCGGACCATTCCCGCCCAACGTAATCGAGCTGGCTCTCATTCGCCAAAATGCCGGCGACGCAAAGGTCTTTCAGGCGATCCTGCTCAGACCCTTCAATCGTCCCCGGTGCAATGCCCGCGCCGGTCACGGTGAATTCGTGGCCCGAGGGGACAACCACTTTGTGAACGGTCATTTCGTTGACCGTCAGGGTCCCGGTTTTATCGGAACAAATGAAGGTGCACGAGCCAAGCGCTTCCACCGCGACAAGCTTGCGGATAATGACATTCTCTTTGGCCATGCGACGCATGCCAATCGCCAACGCCACCGTCAGCGCCGCGGGCAGCCCCTCCGGAATAGTGGAAACGGCAAGGCCGATCGCCATCATGACCATGGCCGCCGGCTCATAACCGCCCCGCCATAGCATCACGCCGATCAGCCCAAGGATCGCTGCCAAGATCGCCGCGGCCATTTGGTAGGTAAAGCGCCTGATACGAATAATCAGCGGCGGCTCTGAAACACGCCGCTCGGTGACTTTTTCGGCAATTCGGCAGATTTCGGTTGAAAGGGCCGTCGCCGTGACAACGCCGCGCGCGCGCCCGCGCGTGACCACGCTACCCGCAAAGGCGCGGTCGTGCTGATCACCGAGTGCCGCGCCTGCGGTCGCCTCCGCCGCATGATCCTTCAAGACCGCAACGGACTCGCCTGTCAGCATGGATTCATCGACCGTGAGGCCATCTGTATCGACAAGCTTCACATCCGCGGGGACCCGGTCGCCTGAGCTCAAGATCACCAGATCGCCCGGTACCAAAGATTCCACGTCGATTCTTATGATTTCGCCATCTCGAACCACGCGCGCCACGCCGTGCACAAGGTTCTGCAATGCAGCAGCCGATTTGGCAGCCGAGAACTCTTGCACGGTGCCGATCGTGGCATTCAGCAATAGAACCGCGATAATGAAGATGGCGCTCGGCAATTGCCCTACCGCGAAGGAAACAATCGCGGCGATGGCCAAGATGTAAATGAAAGGGCTGAGAAACTGCCGAACGAAAATTTCCAGCGCCGTGGCCGCTTTTTTCTCTGGTAGGCGGTTTGGTCCGTATTCAGCTAGTCGCTGGTTGGCTTCATCGCTCGTCAAGCCCATCTGCGTGATGAGCGTTCGGTCATGCACGTTCACGAAATTCTTCCCTCATTTAATGTGGCACCCGCCACCACCCTGCCGAACGCGCAGGAAATCCATCAAACGGCTGGACATCGTCCGTTCTCGTCTTCCACCAAGGCTGCTAGCACCCCTGGGAGAGGGCCTCATTGAGGCAAATCAATCGCCGCTCATGCGAACCTGCAAAAGAGGCGCAGGCGTGGGCGGATGAGAACAGCGAGCGGACGATAACGTCATGAACCAATTGACCAATCGGACCTATGACGAGATCGCCATTGGCGAGTCGGCGACCCTGGTGCGAACATTGACCCGTGAGGATATTGCAGCGTTTGCCGGCTTGTCAGGTGACATCAATCCCGCGCATCTCGATGGGGAATACGCTGCGCAATCGATTTTCCACGATGTGATCGGACACGGCTTATGGACAGGGACGCTGGTCTCCACGCTGCTTGGAACCAAATTGCCCGGCCCCGGCACGATTTACATCGCCCAATCCTTCAGCTTCCGCCGCCCCGTGAAGATCGGCGATGTGTTGAATGTCTCGATCACGGTGAAAGACAAAAGCGACAAGGGCTCGAGGGTGATTTTCGATTGCGCGGCTACGAATACCGATGGCGAGTGCGTGCTTGAAGGCGAGGCCGAAGTGATGGCGCCGCGCAAGCGCATCTCCATGCCCATGCCGGAATTGCCGCGCATCTTGCTCGCCGAGCGGGGCGATCGGCTCAAAGATCTGATCGACAGTGTGGAAGATTTGCCGCCTCTGAAGACAGCTGTTGTGCATCCAGTCGATGAAGGCTCACTGGTAGGCGCGCTGGATGCGGCAGATCGCGCGATCATCCTTCCCACACTGATCGGACCCGAACTAAAAATACGTGCTGCGGCAGAAGCGGCAGGCCGAGATATCACCTCGCTGCCCATTATCGACACACCACATAGTCACGCCGCTGGCGAATTGGCCGCGCAGATGGCCGGTCGCGGCGAGGTGGAAGCGATCATGAAAGGCGCCCTGCACACGGATGAAGTTCTCGCGCCGGCGCTCAGCCGTGAGAATGGTCTGCGAACAGAGCGTCGCGTTAGCCATTGCTTCGTCATGGATGCCCCGGGCTACCATAAGCTTTTGATCTTCACCGATGCGGCGGTGAACATCACCCCGACCCTCGCGCATAAGGCAGACATCTTGGCGAATGCCGGGGATCTTGCGCGTGCGCTTGGCGTTGCGAGCCCTAAGGCCGCAATCCTCAGCGCCATTGAAACAGTGAATGCGGAGATCGCCTCAACACTTGATGCGGCCGCCTTATGCAAAATGGTCGACCGTCGACAGATCAAAGGCTTGATCGCCGATGGGCCGTTGGCCTTCGACAATGCGATCTCGAAGGACGCCGCGATCACGAAAGGGATTGCGTCAGAAGTCGCGGGCGATCCGGATATCATACTTG
The DNA here is from genome assembly GCA_964342585.1 of uncultured Caulobacterales bacterium. Lineage (GTDB taxonomy): Bacteria > Pseudomonadota > Alphaproteobacteria > Caulobacterales > Parvularculaceae > Parvularcula. The sequence continues at coordinate 28,839 of CAYFHK010000003.1, forward strand.
TGCCTGACATGGTGTCCGGCAATATGCTCGCAAAACAGCTCGACTATCTTGGCGGCGCGGTCGCCGCGGGCATCGTGCTTGGGGCGCGTGTGCCGATTATTTTGACAAGTCGCGCCGAAGGTGTGTTGCCGCGCTTGGCGAGCTGTGCCGTGGCGCGCCGGGTCTCGTGGACAGAATAGATGACAAAAGCGATCCTTACACTGAACGCTGGCTCATCAAGCGTGAAGGCTGCTGTTTTCGCCATCGATGGCGAGCGACGGTTTGGCGGGCAAGTCAAAGGCATGCTGACCCATCCCGTACTTGAGGTCAATTTGCCCGTTTCGGAGCCGCAACCTGCCCACGCGCCGAATGCGAGCGAAGCGACACGCCAATTGCTCGACGCCATTCATCGCTCAAATCCTGACCTCGAGATCGTTACCGTCGGCCACCGCGTCGTTCATGGCGGCCGACATTTTAGTGGGCCCATCCACATCACGCCCGACGCCCACAAGGAAATTAGCGATCTTTCCCCGCTCGCGCCGGGCCACCAACCGCTTGCGCTTGAAGCCATTGCGCTCACCCAAGAGGCGTTGCCAGAAGCGCTTCAGGTGGCCAGTTTCGACACCGCGTTCCATCGTACACAAAGTGATATTGCGCGAAGCTATGCCCTGCCCGCTGACCTTCGGCAGAAGGGGATCGAGCGATATGGCTTTCACGGACTGTCTTACGATTATCTCGCTCAACAAGCGGCAACGCTGAATGATGGGCAGCCGCCCGCCCGCGTGGTTGCCGCCCATTTGGGCAATGGATGCAGCCTTTGCGCGATGCGCGACGGGAAAAGCGCCGCCACGAGCATGGGCTTCACTGCCCTCGATGGGTTGCCCATGGGCACACGCAGCGGCGATATCGACCCGGGCGTCGTGTTGCATCTTATCCGGCACGAAGGAATGAACCCGGCGGATGTCGAACGCCTTCTCTATCAGCGCTCGGGCCTGTTGGGGCTTTCCGATGGCGAATCAAATGACATGGCAACACTGCTCGCCTCAAACTCTGACGCCGCGACCTTCGCCGTGTCGGTCTTTTGCTATCGTGTCGCCCGAGGGATTGCCGATATGACGGCAGCGATCGGCGGGCTGGACGCCTTAGTGTTTTCCGGCGGCATTGGCGAACACGCCGCGCCGGTACGTTCCCGGATCTGCGAGGCGCTAGAATATCTAGGCGTCAGTATCGATGAGCGAAAAAACGCACAGCATGCGATCGATGTCTCAGCTGAAAGCGCTGGCGTGAAGGTCTGGGTTATTCCGACGGATGAAGAAGCGATCCTTTTTCGAGATGCACTCCACACCCTTCAGCAAGGCACTGACGTTATTTGACCTGCAGCGCGCTTTCGACGTCTTGAACAATGCGCTCTGCAATCGCCTCGAGCGGCACATCGAGCTTCTCGCCAGTGCTGCGGATTTTCAGCTCGACCTTGCCCTCTTTCAGGCCACGCGGCCCCACCGTGACCACCAGCGGCAGGCCGATCAAATCCATCCGGGCGAACTTTTCTCCCGCCCGGTCGCCCGTATCATCGTATAGAACTTCGACCCCGGCGCTCGATAGCTGTTCATAAAGCGACGTGCACGCCTGATCAGCCGTGTCGTCTCCGGCCTTCAAGTTGACAACGCCGCAGTGGAACGGCGCGACGCTCATGGGCCACTTGCATCCATCATCATCGTGATACGCCTCAATCAGGGCGCCCACCAATCGAGAGACACCGATGCCGTAAGAGCCCATTTGCACGAAGGCTGGCCCTTCTGGCCGGTCCACTGTCAGTTTCATCGGCTTTGAATACTTCGTACCGAAATAAAAGATGTGGCCAACCTCGATCCCCCGTGCCGACAGGCGCTCCTCTTCGGGGATGGCTTCAAACGCCGACGCATCGTGCATCTCGTCGGTTGCGGCGTAATGCTGCGTCCACTGCGCAAAGATCGGCTCTAGATCGCCTTCAAAATCGAGATCCGCTGGCGGCGGCGCTAAATCAGTGAGCGCGCGGTGGGTGAAGACTTCGCTTTCGCCGGTCTCGGCCAGCACGATAAATTCGTGGCTGAGATCGCCGCCGATGGGTCCGGTATCCGCCTTCATTGGGATCGCTTGCAGCCCCATGCGATGAAAGGTGCGCAGGTAAGCGGCGAACATTTTCAAATAGCTCACCCGCGCGGCAGCCTCGGTCAAATCGAAGCTATACGCATCTTTCATCAAAAATTCGCGGCCTCGCATCACCCCGAAGCGTGGCCGCACTTCGTCACGAAACTTCCACTGAACATGATAGAGAAGCCGCGGCACATCGCGATATGAGCGCACACCGCCACGGAAAATCTCCGTGATCATCTCTTCATTCGTCGGGCCGTACAGCATATCCCTGTCATGCCTGTCCCGAATGCGGAGCATTTCAGGGCCATAGGCATCGTACCGACCGGACTCCTGCCACAGCGATGCGGGCTGAATTGTTGGCATCAGCATCTCTGCCGCGCCTGCGCGATTCTGCTCTTCTCGCACGATGGCTTCGATTTTCCGCAAGACGCGTAAGCCGAGCGGCAACCACGCATATATCCCGGCGGCCTGTTGGCGGATCATGCCCGCGCGGAGCATGAGCCGATGCGATGCAATTTGCGCATCGCCAGGGGTCTCTTTCAAAACGGGCAGAAAATATTGAGATAAGCGCACGGCAGGTTCATCTTTTGATCGGTTATGGACCTCGTCAGTACCGCTGATGGGAGGCGACGTCCACAATTCTAGAGCGCCGCGACGTGGCGACGGGGATACCATGCGTATAAACGACCGGATCGTGATTGAGGAAAGCGCGCTGGAGGAGCAATTCATCCATGGCGCCGGCCCTGGCGGTCAAAACGTCAATAAGGTGGCAACGGCCGTGCAGCTACGGCTCGATCTGAGCCAGGTCACCGGCCTTTCGGATGATGCGATGGCACGGTTGCGGCGACAGGCGGGGCGGCGCCTGACCAAAGACGACGTCATCATCATCGAAGCGGCGGCCCATCGCACCCAGAAACGCAATCGCGAAGATGCGCGCCGTCGGCTTGCCCAAATGATCCGCGAAGCGCTGATCGCGCCAAAGCCGCGCCGCGCCACACGGCCGACGCGGGCATCCGTGGAAAGACGGCTGGCCAGCAAGAAGCGGCGCGCGCTTTTGAAGAACCATCGCGGCACACCGCCGTCGGATTAATCGTCAGCCGCGGAAAACGACCGTTTTCGTATCGTTGAGCAGGACGCGATCTTCTAAGAAACAGCGCACGGCGTCGGCCAAGACGCGACGCTCGATATCACGTCCCTTACGGATCAGTTCATCGGGCGCATCGGCGTGGCTAATCGGCTCCACATCCTGCGCGATGATCGGCCCTTCATCCAAATCGGGGGTCACGAAATGCGCCGTGGCGCCAATCATCTTTACACCGCGCGCATGTGCCTGGTGATAGGGCCTTGCGCCTTTAAAACCCGGCAAAAAGCTGTGATGGATGTTGATGCATTTTCCCGCCAGCCGCGTCGCGAAGCCATCAGAGAGGATCTGCATATAGCGTGCAAGGACGATCAGCTCCGCACCGGTCGATTCGATGAGCGCCTGAATTTTTGCTTCCTGCTCAGACTTGCCCCCCTTTTCAATTGGGAAGTAGAAGAACGGGATATCTCCCGTCTCACCGATATTGAGGGATGCGAGGGGATGATTGGACACGATCCCGACCGGCATCATCGGCAACTCGCCAATCCGATACCGGTAGAGGAGATCGACGAGGCAATGATCGAATTTCGACACCAGAAGCAAGACACGCTTGCGCACAGAATTATCGCGCAGCCGCCAATTCATGCCGTGCTGCGCGCCGATATCCTTCATGGCCTTCCGAAACGGCGCATCATCTGCAGCGGTGAATACTGTCCGCATAAAGAAGCGACCCGTTTCGATATCGTCGAATTGCTGCGCATCCACGATATTGCCGCCGGTGTTGGCCAACGCGCCCGCCACAGCGGCAACGAGGCCCGGTCGATCCTCACAGGAGAGCGTGAGCGTGTAATAGCCGGTCATCTTGCGCAAGCCATCAACCGCGCGCCGCCAGATCAACAACATCGCGCTGAGCCGAGCCTACATAGTTCGATAGCGGACGGATAAGCTTATTGTTGCCCAGCTGCTCCATCACATGCGCTGTCCACCCCGTGATCCGGGCCATGACAAAAATTGGCGTGAAGATCGGGATATCAAAACCCATCAGGTAGTAAGCCGGTCCTGCAGGGAAATCGAGATTGGGGTAGATCCCTTTTGATTCGACCATGGTGTCATCCAAAATGCGCGACATTTCCCAATACTTCTTCGCTTCGTCCGTATCGATCACATCGACCATTTTCTTGAAGGCATCGGTCATGGTCGGCACCCGGCTATCGCCCGAACGATAAACGCGGTGACCAAAGCCCATGATTTTCTTCTTTTGCGCGATGGCGTCCAGCATCCATTCGCGCGCTTTCTCGGGCTCACCGATTTCCGTCAGCATATGCATCACGGCCTCATTGGCCCCGCCATGCAGCGGACCTTTGAGCGCGCCAATGCCGCCGGTGACAGCTGAATAGATGTCGGACGTCGTCGAGGCGATGACGCGCGCGGCAAATGTCGAGGCATTAAACGAATGCTCCGCATAGAGCGTCATCGAAGTGTCGAAGCATTTCACGATCTCAGGTGCGGGCACTTCGCCAAAGCACATGTGGAAGAAGTTTTCCGAGAACCCAAGCGACGCATCGGCAGGGATGACCTCTTGGCCTTTTGAGAGACGATAATTCCCCGCAACGATCTCTGGAATCTTCGCATACATCCGAATGGATTTTTCCATCAGCCCCTTTGGCGATGACTCATCCGTCGTATAGTCTGCCTGCCCCAAAAAGCTGACAGCCGTTCGCAAGGTATCCATCGGATGCGCGCTTTTGTTCATCCGCGACATCACCGGCAGCACATCTTCCGAAAGCCCACGCTCTGCACGCTCTTGGCTGTTCAGCGCATCGAGTTGTGCGGCTGTGGGCAACTCACCATTCCAAATCAGGTAGGCCACCTCTTCGAAGCGGCATTTGGTGGCAAGATCTTGTACCGCATACCCACGATAGGTCAGCGAGTTTGTCTCCGGCATCACTTTTGAGACAGCCGTATCATCTGCCAACACGCCTGCCAGGCCGTACTTCACGTCTTCAGCCATTGTTCTTCTCCTCCTCACTCATCTCTTTTTGCCAGCTATGGCTGCGCACGATCTGCGCCGTATGGATGGCATAACGCTCATACCATTGACTTCGGCCGTTCGCCTGTGCAGCCCGATGCCGCGTCTCCGCCCGAAATGCGGCGATGGCTGCCTCACTCTCCCAATAGGAGACCGTGATGCCCAAGCCATCTTCGCCGCGAACGCTCTCGATACCACAATAGCCCGGCATGCTGGCGGCAATCTCCTCCATCAAGGTTGCCGCCTCACCATAGCCTTGCTGATTGTCCGTCTGCGTAGAGACGAAAATGACGGCGAATTGACCTCGGCGCGATGACATTATGACGTTGGCGTATCGCCGACCTCAAAATTGAAGATATCCTGGTCAAACGCCGAATAATCTTCATACCGCAGATAATCATAGAGCACTTTTCGGTGCTGCATGCGGTCCAGCAATGCTGTTTGATCGCCTGCTGACTTGATATGATCAAGACCGCGCTCAACCTCCCCCATCGCGAGGCGGAAGGTCGTCACCGGATAGATGACGAGGTTGAACCCAAGGTTTTCCAGTTCTTGTCGCGTCAACAAACGTGATTTGCCGAACTCGGTCATATTGGCGAGGATCGGCACGTCGAGCGCCGCACGGACAGCCTCGAATTCCTTTTCAGACTGCATCGCCTCGGGGAAGATCATATCCGCCCCCGCATCGACATAGGCCTTCATCCGATCGATTGCTTTGTCGAGCCCTTCAACGGCGCGCGCATCACTCCGTGCAATGACCACGAAATTTGGGTCGCGCTTGGCGTCACTTGCCGCGCGCACCCGTTGGGCCATGACAGACGCGTCGACAACTTCCTTCCCGTCAAGGTGCCCACAACGCTTAGGCATCACTTGGTCTTCAATGTGACACCCGGCGAGACCCTTCTCTTCCAGCATGCGCACGGTGCGCGCCGCGCTCATCGGCTCGCCAAAGCCTGTGTCGATATCGATGATGGTCGGCAAATCCGTGACGCGAGCGATCTGTTCGCCGCGATCGGCAAACTCGGTCAGCGTGGCGATCCCAATATCGGGCAAGCACAAATCTGCGGTGATCATCGCGCCGCCGACATAAACGGCCTCATAGCCCTTCCGCTCGATCATTTGCGCAACATAAGGCGAGAATGCACCAGGCACCTGGTGAAACTTCCCATCGCTCAACAGCGCGCGGAACGCCTCGCGTTTTTGCGCCGGGGATTTTTGCGTGAACAGCATCGGCATCTCCTTGTTGGCCCCTCTTAGAGGTCCTGATCGGGCCCGTCACCCAATAGGCGTGGAACATGACCCCGCCGCCCCCGTTCTCTTCTTAACCAAAAAGAGGAGCGCCCCATGGTCGGCGGAGACAAGAAAGATCTATTCGAGAAATTTGCACGTGCGGGGTTCGCGGCGCGCGGCGTCACCTACGGATTGATCGGCGGGCTGGCCCTCGCCGCAGCTGTTGGGTCAGGCGGTAACACCACGGGAAGCACAGGGGCGCTCGAAAGCCTCACCGGTTCTACCGCTGGCATGATCGTCTTAGCCCTCACCGGCATTGGTTTGTTCGGCTATGCGATTTGGCGCACCACCGCAGCGGCGCTTGACCTCGAAAATCAAGGCACGGACAAAAAAGGGATCGCCAAGCGCGTTGCTCACGCCGGCAGCGGCATATTTCACGCTGCCCTCGGCATCTTTGCGTTCTCCCTGGTATTTGGATCTGGCGGAAATAGTGGCGGCGGTGCAGCGCAGTGGACGGCGACCCTGATGAGTGCGCCTTTCGGTCGGGTTCTCGTTGGCATTGCGGGCGTGATCGGCTTCATCGCCGCGGCTGCTCAAATCAAGAAAGCCCTGCGCGAAGAATATCGCCAACACATCCGCATTCCGGAAGGGAAGCGGGTGATCGACCCGGCAATCAAGATTGGACTGATGTCTCGGGGCGCCGTTTTCGCGGTGATTGGCGGCTTCTTGATCTTTGCCGCATCCACCGCAAACCCTGACAATGCGCGGGGTGTGGGCGGCGCGCTGACATGGCTGCAAAATCAATCCTATGGCGGAGCGCTCTTGGCCCTGGTGTCCGTCGGGTTGTTGGCGTTTGCGGTCTACAGCTTTTTGCAGGCGCGTTACCGGTTCATCCCTGACCCGGAATCCAGCGCAAAGATCAGCTAACTGTCTAAATCGATGAAGTCCTTCTCTCTCTGCCCGACTGAGAGAGGAGGACGACATCGATCTATAAAATAATAGCTTAGAAAATCCCCTTAAGGACGTTTTCTTCTAAATAGGCGGCTGGTGCGACCGGGTTCAGCAAGAGCACCTCATCGGCGGAAAGATTTGGCAGGCGCTGAACCAAGTCCAAGAACCGGTCGCTTTCGCTTTTATCGAGAATGTCTTCCGTCAGCGTCACAAATTTTTTGATATACTGATCACGACCAAACGGCTTTGCACCAAAGGGGTGCGCGTTGGCCACGGCCTTCTCGTCTTCCAAAACCGTGCCATCCTCCATTGTCACAACGACTTTCGCACCGAATGCTTTCTCGTTCGGATCATGGCTATGGTAGCGGCGCGTCCATTCGGGATCTTCCGTCGTCGACACTTTATGCCATAGGCGAACGGTGTCTTCGCGCTTCGCGCGCTCGGGCGCGTAGGAGCGCACATGGTGCCATTCCCCGTCCTGCAAGGCGACGGCGAAGATATACATGATCGAGTGGTCAAGCGTTTCGCGAGATGCGTTCGGGTCCATTTTTTGCGGATCGCCAGAGCCTGTACCGATCACATAATGAGTGTGGTGCGAGGTGTGCAGAACGATCGACTTCACCTTCTCAAACCCGCCCGCATCCTTGATGCGCGGCCCCATATCAAAGGCCAAATCGATGAGCGCCTGTGACTGATACTCCGCGGAGTGTTCCTTCGTGTACGTGTCGAGGATCGCTCGCTTCGCCTCACCTGCGCCCGGCAGCGGCACCGTATATGTAGGATCGTAAGGTGATTTCCCTTGGTCACGCGCGGTGCGGCCATTGAGAATGAAGGAGATTACTGAGTCCTCACCCTCATAAATAGGTGAAGGTGCCCCCTCCCCGCGCATACAGCGGTCTACCGCCTCGATCGCCGTTTTCCCGGCATAGGCTGGCGCGAAAGCTTTCCACGAAGAGATTTCCCCTTTGCGGGATTGGCGGGTTGTCACCGTGCAGTGAAGCCCTTGCTGGATCGCCTGATAGATAACCTCCGTGTCGAGACCAAGAAGCGTGCCGACGCCGGCAGCGGCCGAGGGGCCAATATGGGCGATATGGTCGATCTTGTGCTCATGCAGGCAGATGCCCTTCACCAAATTGACCTGGATCTCATATCCCGTCGCGATCCCGCGGAGGAGGTCTCGCCCATCCTTACCGCATTGTTGGGCCACTGCGAGAATAGGCGGAATATTGTCTCCAGGGTGCGAATAATCCGCCGCCAGAAAAGTGTCGTGGAAATCGAGCTCGCGCACCGCCGTGCCGTTGGCCCAAGCGGCCCACTCCGCACAGACGGTCTGATCCGCCGCCAAGCCAAACAAGCTCGCGCCGCCCTTGCGTGAATGCGCCAAGGCCTGCGCGCGCGCGGTCTTGATTGGTCCGCGATTGAGCGAGGCGATCGCGACCGAGGCGTTATCGATGATCCGATTGATGATCATGTCGGTGACGTCGGCTTCTACCCCCACCGGGTCTGCGGCGACGGCAGCCATCTTCCACGCCAGTTGCGCATCGCGCGGCAGCTCGTCTTTGGAGGGGTGGGCACGGACCTGATGATCGATCATGGGGACCTTTCGTTTTCTTCGCAGGGAACACTCCCGCGAGTTGAAGCGGGTTTTGCTCGGCCCTTAGCCAGAAATGCGCAAAAGGGGCACGGAAAAAGTTAAGGTGTTCAGCGCCGGCCTAGCGGCAGATGCCGTTGTTCAACGCGCCAGATAGGCACGCACAATGGCTTCGGTCGACGTCATCCCCGCCGCGCGTCCGACCTCAATAGCCTCCTCAGGCGCGGTGCCGCCTTGGATGAGATAGAGCGTCCAAGCTGCAGCCGCCCGATTGGCGGAGCCGCACGCAATCACGACGGGATAAAGCGCATCCTCTTCCTCAAGCGCTTCTGTGAGGGCCGCGAGAAAGGCATCGAGGCCTTCAGGATCACTGGCAAACGGGATGTTCTCCCACGGCAATGACAGGGCGTTGGCGGCCAGCTCACTGTCAGCGACGCCAGGTTCGCTCGGACGGCGGATATCGATAACGCGTCGCACGCCCAGCGCCTTCACCGCCGACAGCCCCTCGGTGTCGAGGCGACCGCTTACGGCAACGTTCGGAGCAACCTTGGCATAATTGGTAACTGTTTCGGGCGCGCTTGACGGCAAGACGACCGCCGCACCTTCGCTCACTGGCACTGCAGTTTCACACGCCGCCAACAGCAGGGCCGAGGCCAAAACCGCAATGGATTTCAAAGGAGAATAAGGGCTCATCCCTCGATCCTAACACGGATCAGGGCCCCTGGACCCCCAATCGAAGCGATTTTACACTTTCTTTTTTCGGCAACTTAAGGGCCTTGCGATGGCCTTGTTGTTTCGGCCCCAAAAGGCAGAAACCCACATGTATAAAGCCTTATATCGAAGAAAGCGATCTAGAGCATCGATGAACTGAGATCCCCATTTGCACCTAACATTATCTTATTATATACATCGAGAAATTATTGGACACTGCGGCCGCTCGAGCGGCCGCAAAGGAGAAGCGAATGACGGTGCAGAGCCCCCATGTGCAGGCTTTTTTTGATGAGCCGACAAACACCGTATCCTACGTGGTCACGGATGAGGCCACGAAGACATGTGCGATCGTCGACTCGGTCCTCGACTACGACCCAGCATCGGGTCGCACCAAAAAAGACTCAGCAGATGCCATCATCGACTATGTGAATTCGCATGACCTCACCGTCGAATGGATCCTGGAAACGCACGTTCACGCCGATCACCTATCGGCCGCGCCCTATCTGAAAGAAAAACTGGGCGGCAAACTCGCGATCGGTGCAGAGATCAAGACGGTGCAAGAGATCTTTGGCAAGATCTTCAATGCAGGGACAGAATTCGAGCGCGACGGCAGCCAATTCGATCGCTTGTTTGACGATCGCGACCACTTCACAATTGGGACGCTCGAAGCCAGAGCGATCCACACGCCAGGGCACACGCCCGCCTGCATGACTTACGTAATCGGCGATGCCGCGTTTGTTGGTGACACGCTATTCATGCCCGACTTCGGCACGGCACGGACGGATTTTCCTGGCGGTGATGCGCGTACGCTGTATCGGTCAATCAAACGTGTCCTCGCCTTGCCGCCCGAAACGCGCCTGTTCATGTGCCACGACTACAAAGCGCCGGGCCGTGACGACTATCGTTGGGAAACAACGGTCGCCGAAGAGCGCGCCACCAACGTGCATGTCCATGAGGGGATCAGCGAGGACGACTTCGTCGCGATGCGAGAAGCCCGAGATGCGAAATTAGACATGCCCAAGCTCATTCTGCCCTCAGTGCAGGTGAACATGCGCGCCGGCGAAATGCCGCCCGCAGAAGAAAATGGGCAGCGCTATCTCAAAATCCCCATCGACGCCCTTTGAGCGTGAAAATAACGAGAACACGGAGGAATTCGAAATGCCCTTTCACTATGTCGCGCCCGACCTTTCCGTTGCCCCGCAACTCACGCCACAAGACATCGGCGTGGCGGCAAGTCAGGGCTTTCGCTCCGTCATTCTCAATCGTCCCGATGGAGAAGCCGGTGACCAGCCGGCACGCGCAGACCTGGAGGCCGCCGCGAAACGACATGGCCTCGCTGTCGCCTATGTTCCCGTGGTCTCTGGTCAGGTAACGGATGAAAATGTGGGGTCGTTTCGGCAAGCGATGCTTGACCTGCCTGCACCGACGCTTGCGTTTTGCCGAACGGGGACGCGGTCCATCACGCTATGGGCGCTCAGCCAGGCGGGGCACCTCTCCGTCGACGCGATCTTAAAAACCGCAGCCTACGCGGGCTTTGACCTGTCGGGCCTCGCGACGCGCCTATCCGCGCAAAACCAAGCCAGTGCCCCGATCGATCGACCCGCGCGCAGCTTTGATGTTGTGGTAGTTGGCGGGGGTGCGGGCGGCATTTCGACAGCGGCGAGCATCCTTCACCGGCGCCCCTCGCTCAACATCGCGATCATCGAGCCAAAGCGCACCCATTACTATCAACCGGGCTGGACCTTAGTTGGCGGCGGCGTCTTCCGCCGGGATCAAACCAAACGGGAGATGAGTAGCCTCATCCCCAAAGGAGTGCAGTGGATCAATACAGCGTGTGCGGCGTTTGAACCCTCGCGCAACGAGGTGACCTTAGAAGACGGTGAACGCGTCGGCTATCGTGTACTGATCGTCTCGCCGGGTCTGAAGCTGAACTTTAATGCCGTTGAAGGTCTGAAAGAAACCCTCGGCAAGAATGGCGTGACCTCGAACTATCTCTTCGACATGGCTCCTTACACTTGGGAGCTTGTTCAATCGCTGAAGGGGGGCCGCGCGCTGTTCACTCAGCCGCCCATGCCGATCAAATGTGCCGGCGCGCCGCAAAAAGCGATGTATATGGCCTGCGATGCTTGGCAACGCCGTGGTGTACTGAAGGATATTGACGTCTCGTTCCATAATGCCGGCGGAGTCTTGTTCGGTGTACAGGACTATGTGCCGAGTCTGATGCAATATATCGAACGCTACGGCATTGACTTGAATTTCTCACGTAACCTCGTCGCCGTGGACGGAGCGAGAAAAGTTGCAACCTTCGAGATCCTGAAAGACGAGGTGGCACACCACCGCGTCGAGGAAGCCTTCGACATGCTTCATGTCTGCCCACCCCAAGGCCCGCTCGACTTCATCAAGGCCTCGCCTCTCGGCAATGAGGCGGGCTGGGTCGAGGTGGATCCTGAAACGCTCCAGCACACCCGCTACGGCAATATTTTCGGCCTTGGCGATGGATGCTCGGCACCCAATGCGAAAACCGCGGCGGCAGTACGCCAGCAAGCGCCCGTTGTCGCCGAAAATGCCGTCTGTGTTCTTGATGGTGATGCGCCGCATGCGGTTTACCACGGCTATGGGTCATGCCCATTAACGGTAGAGCGCGGAAAGATCGTCCTGGCCGAGTTCAGCTATGGCGGCAAACTCGACCCCACCTTCCCCACCTGGCTGGTAGACGGCACAAAACCGACCCGCGCAGCATGGTTCTTAAAAGAAAAAATGCTGCCCTGGCTCTATTTTGACTGGATGCTGAAGGGCCGCGAATTCCTCGCCAAACCGGATACCATCCATCACAGACCCACGCCGCGAGAGGCCCAGCCCGCATGTAACGATCGCGCAGAATCAAAGCGCGCTGCATAACAGCCCCACGCTGAGAGCAGGATAAAACACGATGCTTGCCCGCTATTTTCCCATCCTCGATTGGGGCCGTCATTACACGAAACAAAGCTTCGTGAATGACGCGATGGCGGCTGTGATCGTGACGATCATGCTGATCCCACAGTCGTTGGCCTATGCGCTGCTCGCGGGGCTGCCGCCACAGATTGGTCTTTACGCGTCCATCCTGCCACTCGTCGCTTATGCCGTCTTTGGAACAAGCCGAACGCTCGCCGTTGGTCCGGTTGCTGTTCTCTCCTTGATGACGGCTGCAGCAGCGGGGCGGGTCGCGACCCAAGGCTCGCCCGAATATATCGCTGCGGCACTGATCCTGGCGTTCCTCTCAGGCGTTTTCCTGATCGCTTTAGGCATCTTGCGCCTGGGCTTCCTCGCCAATTTTTTGAGCCATCCCGTCATCTCCGGCTTCATTACCGCATCGGGCATCATCATTGCCGCCAGTCAGATCAAGCATTTGATCGGCGTGGATGCACACGGACATAATCTTTTGGACGTCTTGCTGTCCGTTGGCGCGCAATTGAGAAACGCTCATCTGCCGACGCTCGTCATTGGTCTGTCGGCGACCGCTTTCCTCTTCTGGGTGCGCAAAGGTCTTAAGCCCCTACTGCAACAGCTGGGGCTTCCTGAAACGGCTGCCGCGATCATCTCGCGCGCAGGCCCCGTGTTTGCTGTGGCCGCCGGCATTATCGCCGTTGCCAGTCTGCGTCTCGATCAAGCCGGGGTCAGGATTGTGGGCGACATCCCTACTGGGCTCCCGACTTTGGCCCTCCCGCCATTTGATCCGGATTTGTGGATGACGCTGATCGGCTCTGCCGCCTTGATCAGCATGCTGGGTTTCGTCGAATCGATCTCCGTTGCTCAAACCCTCGCCGCAAAGCGTCGGCAACGGATCGATCCGGATCAGGAATTAATCGGCCTTGGCGCCGCAAGCCTCGCGGCCGGTTTCTCCGGTGGGTATCCCGTCACCGGCGGGGTTGCGCGATCTGCCGTCAATTTCGATGCGGGCGCAGAAACGCCGGCGGCTAGCGCCTTCACCGCGGTCGGCATTGCCATTGCCGCGCTCTTCCTCACGCCATTCCTCTATTATCTGCCCAACGCGGTGCTCGCTGCGACCATCGTCGTGGCCGTTCTCAGCCTCGTTGATCTGGGGGCATTGAAGCGGACTTGGGCTTTCTCCAAAACCGACTTTGCCGCAATGCTGGCGACCATTCTTATCACGCTATTTGCGGGGGTTGAGCTTGGCGTCTCCTGCGGGGTCGCGCTTTCCTTATTCTTACACCTTTACAATACCAGCCGCCCACACTTCGCGGTCGTCGGCCAAGTGCCGGGCACAGAGCATTTTCGCAATGTCAACCGGCATGAGGTCATCACGAGCGAAAGCGTCATCACGCTTCGTGTGGATGAAAGCCTCTACTTCGCCAATGCCCGGTTCTTGGAAGACACGGTTTACGATTTGATCGCGTCGCGACCAAATCTGAAGCACCTGGTGCTCATGTGTCCGGCCGTAAACCAAATCGATGCCAGCGGGTTGGAGAGCCTCGAAGCGATCAACCTTCGGCTCGCCGATGCCGGCGTCAGTCTGCACCTTTCAGAGGTGAAGGGCCCTGTGATGGACCGGCTCAAACGCACCGATTTCCTCGACCATCTGACAGGACAAGTCTTCCTCAATCAGTACCAGGCAATGGTGGCCCTGGATGCGGCGTGCACAGCGCAAGCGGCGACCGATGTGACGCGCATGCGTGCTGATCGCGACACCGCCGAGGAAGCAGCGGTCATGAACCCCACATCACAAAAAGGTCACAACGCATGACTGATGCGACTGAGCTCGTAGGGTCGACACCTAGTCATCGCATGTTACTGATGACGCACGAAGTGATGTGCAGGATTGCGCGGTTAGGACGCATACACCTCGTGTGAAATGGACATTTTGCCAATTCGCGACGTCCAGTTCGCGGCTTAAATGAAGATGGTTCGGCGCGATGCACAAATGTGTGCACACAACACGTGGCCCGGGTCGAAGAATGATAGAGGCTTAAATCATGGACCTATGGGATCCGGTCGTCCTGGCACGCATCCAGTTTGCGTTCACCGTCGCGTTTCATTTCATATTCCCGGCGTTTTCTATCGGGCTGGCGAGCTATCTGGCCGTGCTCAATGGGCTGTATTTGAAAACGCGCGATGAAAAGTTCCTGCGGCTGTTCAACTACTGGATAAAAATCTTCGCCATCGGCTTCGCCATGGGCGTCGTCTCGGGCATCACCATGTCGTATCAGTTCGGCACGAATTGGTCCGTGTTCTCGGACGTGGCCGGCCCTGTGATTGGCCCCCTCATGGCATATGAGGTGTTGACTGCCTTCTTCTTAGAAGCGGGATTCCTCGGCATTATGCTGTTCGGGCGCGATCGCGTTGGCAAAAAATTGCACATGTTCGCGACGGTGATGGTGGCATTTGGCACTGCGCTGTCTGCCACATGGATCCTCTCCGTGAACAGCTGGATGCACACACCGGCCGGCTATACGATTGCCGAGAACGGACAATTTGTGCCGACAAACTGGCTCGAGGTGATCTTCAATCCCTCCTTCCCCTATCGGCTCGCCCACACACTGACCGCCGCTTATCTGACCACCGCCTTTATCATTGGCGGTGTGGGGGCCTGGCACTTGCTTCGCGGCCATGGTGAGAACCCGGGTGTACGAACCATGTTCTCAATGGCCATGTGGATGGCCGCCATCGTGGCACCGATACAGGTCGTGTTGGGTGATATGCACGGTCTCAACACGCTCGAGCATCAGCCTGCGAAGGTGATGGCGATGGAAGGCCATTATGAGAGCCACCCAAACGGGGCGCCGCTCTACCTCTTCGGTCTGCCCGACGATGAGAACCAAGAGCTCGATTACGCGATCGGGATCCCGAAGCTGTCATCATTCATCCTCAAACATGAATGGAATGCACCGCTCGATGGGCTCGATACCATCCCGGACGACGAGCAACCGCCCGTGGCGATCGTTTTCTGGTCGTTCCGGATCATGATTGCCCTCGGTCTGGGCATGGTTGGCATCGGCGTGTTCAGCCTCTGGGCGCGCTATCGGAAGACGCTTTATACGAACAAATGGCTGCACCGCAGCGCGCTGGTGATGGCGCCGTCAGGCTTGGTCGCGGTCATCGCCGGATGGATCACCACCGAAGTCGGGCGCCAGCCTTACACCGTTTACGGCGCCTTGCGGACGAGTGACTCGATTGCGCCCGTGGCGGCGCCGGCCGTGGCCACCTCGCTGCTCTTATTTGTGGTGATCTATTTCGCCGTCTTCGGCGCGGGCGTCTTCTATATCTTACGGCTGATGAACAAGCCGCCCCAAATCAGTGACGACGACTCCCACGAAGAGGAAGGCCCGATCCGCACCTCCGGCGTCACGCCTGCCATCCAAATCGATCCGAACCGCACCCTGCGGCCTGCAGAATAGGAGCCTGTCATGGAAATCAGCTTTGACCTGACAATCGCCTGGGCCGTCCTGCTGGTCGTCGCCGTCTTCATTTATGTGGTGCTTGACGGTTTCGACCTGGGGATCGGGATGCTTTTTGCGCTGTTCAAAGAACGCAAAGAGCGGGACGTTTTGATGAACTCAGTCGCCCCGGTTTGGGATGGCAATGAGACCTGGCTGATCCTCGGGGGCGGGGGGCTTTTTGCCGCCTTCCCCCTTGCCTATGCGATCATCATGCCCGCGCTTTATATGCCGATCATCGGTATGCTGCTCGCATTGATTTTCCGCGGCGTCGCCTTTGAATTCAGATGGCGGACAGAGCGATGGAAGAAATGGTGGGATCGCGCCTTTATCGGCGGCTCAGCCGTCGCAGCGCTCTGCCAAGGCATCGCGCTCGGCGCCATTCTGCAGGGCATCGAAGTTGAAGGACGCGCTTATGCCGGGGGCTGGTGGGATTGGCTTTCGCCGTTTTCGCTCCTGACCGGAATCGCATTGATGGCCGGCTACATTCTTTTGGGCGCCACCTATCTGGTGATGAAAACCAGCGGCGACATCCAGGCGCGCGCCCGCAAAATGTCTTGGACATTTGGGCTCGCGACGCTCGCCTTTATCGCGGCCGTCAGTCTGTTCACGCCCTTTCTTGAGGCGTCGTACTATGAGCGCTGGTTTGCTATGCCTGGTATCTTATTCGCGGCCCCGGTGCCAATTGCTTTGGCCGCGATCGCGTTTTTCATGTTCAAATCGCTGACAGTCCACCACCACGAATATCGGCCTTTCCTCCTAGCGCTGGCGATCTTTGCGCTTTGCTTTGCTGGCCTCGGGATTTCGATGTATCCATACATCGTGCCGCCTGAGGTGACGATTTTTGATGCGGCCACGCCTTGGATGAGCCAGATTTTCATGTTCGTCGGCGCGGTAATCCTATTACCCATCATCTTGGGATATACCGCCTACGCCTATTGGGTCTTCCGCGGGAAAGTGGATCCTGAAAAGGGGTACCACTGATGACCGCCCCGAAGCACGATGATGCCCGCCCCCTTTGGCAGCGCCTAATCTGGTTTGTTGCTTTATGGGCGGGCGGCGTCACAACGGTGCTCGTTGTGGCGAGTATCATTCGATTGTTCATTTAACGCGGGTACGCCTGGTCGGCGCAATGCCCGCAAACCACCAAGTACTGACGAAAGAGTGGTGGTGTCCCCGATTGGATTCGAACCAACGACCTACGGATTAGGAATCCGTTGCTCTATCCT
>CAYFHK010000004.1:0-44863 GCA_964342585.1 uncultured Caulobacterales bacterium
GCTGGTGCGGACGAAAGTCGGCGACCGCTACGTGGTTGAGGCGATGCGCGAGGGCAATATGAACATCGGTGGGGAACCCTCCGGCCACGTCATCTTAAGTGACTACGCGACGACCGGCGACGGCCTTGTTACAGCGCTGCAGATCCTGGGCGAAATCGCTCAAACCGGCGAGCCCGCCTCTCGCATCTGCTCACGCTTCGAGCCGTTCCCGAACGTATTGAAAAATGTCCGTTATCGGAATGGCCAAGACCCGCTTGAAGACCCAGCCGTGCAGACCGCCATCCGCGCCGGCGAAGAGCAACTTGGCGACGCTGGCCGTACCGTGATCCGCAAATCAGGCACAGAGCCGGTGATCCGCGTGATGGCCGAAGGCAAGGATGCGGATCTTGTGGCCCGCGTGGTCGATGACATCTGCGCGGCGGTTGAGCAGGCGGCAGGCGCCTCTTGAAGGCACGGGTTCTCATTATCGCCGGATCGGATAGCGGCGGAGGCGCCGGGATCCAAGCCGACCTGAAAACCATGACGGCTTTCGGCGTCTACGGATCAACGGCGATCACGGCGATCACGGTGCAAGACACGGTGAAAGTGCACGAGATTGTTCCGGTGCCCGTGGAGGCGATCACATCGCAAATCCGCGTTGTGCTGAATGATATCGGCGCCGATGTGATCAAGATCGGCATGCTCGGGAGTGTCGGCGTGGGTGAGGCGGTGCTCGCGGGGCTCAAGCATTTTGACGGCCCTGTGGTGGCGGACCCGGTTCTCGTCGCCACCAGCGGCGATGCCCTGGCCGAGGGCGGGGTGGCAGTATGGTTGCGGAACTGCCTTGTGCCGCGCGCAACCGTCCTGACCCCGAACGTCCCTGAGGCCGCTTTGCTATCGGGTATAAAAGTCACAGACGAGAAGAGCTTGGAGCGCGCGGCGCATTACCTGCGCGAGTTGGGGGCAGGGACGGTTTGCGCGAAAGGCGGCCATCTTTCTGGTCGCCACGCGGTTAACATCGTTGCGGGGCCGGAGCGCACGGATCGGTTTTCGCTGCCCCGGCTTGGTCGACACGACACCCATGGCACGGGCTGTACGCTTGCCTCAGCGATAGCGGCGAATATGGCGCTTGGCCACGATGTGTCTGAGGCGTGTCGGATCGCAACGCTTTACGTGCATGCGGCTATCGATCACGCGCCCGGGTTTGGCAATGGTCATGGGCCGCTCAATCATGCGCTCCGTCCCCTGACGGCACATGATCAAATCTCCGGCTTCGTCCCTATTGAGTCATAAGGGCGGCGGCCCGGGCGATCACCGTGGAGAACATCTCTTCGGTCAGTCGGCCCGTATTCGTGTTGTATCGCGAGCAATGATAGCTCGACAGCAGCGTTTGGCCCTCAGGGAGTGGATATTCCGTTCCATGACCAAAGGGCACGTCTTTGAGTTTAAGTCCCAGCGCTCGTGCCGTGCTGTCATGACTAATTTTCCCAAGGCATAGGATCACTTTGAGCGATGGTAGGCTCGCGATCCGGCTTTGAAGGAAAGGGCGACATGCGGTGATTTCCGCGCCGACAGGCTTATTCTGCGGGGGCACGCAGCGCACCGCATTGCTGACCATGGTTTGGTTCAGCGAGAAGCCATCATCCGCATGCCCTGCATATTCGCCTTGTGCAAGGCCATGGCGCGCCAAGACATCGTAGAGAAGGTCGCCGGCGTAATCGCCGGTGAACGGGCGCCCCGTTTGGTTGGCGCCGTGAAGCCCGGGCGCAAGACCGACGATCAGAAGGCGCACGGCATCCTCGCCGTCCGGCGGCGCGAAGGATGGGACGGCGCCATTGAAATAGTCAGGATAGCGGGCGGCGTTCTCCTCGCGGAAAGCCACAAGGCGGGGACAAAGCGCACAGTCTCTCGGTGCCTCTGCCGGGAAGCTAGCCGCCCCCGGATCAATCGTCGTCGTGATCGTAACTATCCTCGTACTCGTCCTCGTCGGCGCCTTGATGCATGTCTCGACGATTTTGCGATTTGCGCGCAATCACGCCTTCAAGCTCTGTCAGGTCGACGAAGAGATCTGCCTGCCGACGAATATCGTCTGCGGCCATGGGGGGCTGGGTCTTGGTCGTGGAGACGCAAACCACGCGACAGGCCCTGTCCTGCACCTTGCTGATTGCGTGACGAAAATCGCCATTGCCGGTGAACAGCACGATACAATCAAGATGCTCAGCCGCGATCACCATATCGACCGCCAACTCGACGTCGATAGAACCGCGATATCGCTTGCGGCCTTGCGCATCGGTGAATTCACGCGCCACCTTCGTGACCATCTGAAAGCCGTTATAATCAAGCCAATCAACGAGAGGGCGGAGTGGTGAGTAGTCCGCATCACGGTCTTCTTGCATTGCGGTATAGTAACTTGCACGGAGCAGTCTTGTTTCTTCTCGGGTCCGCAGCAACAGCCGCTTATAATCGATATCGAAACCCAAATTGCGGGCTGTTTTGTATAAATTCGCGCCGTCGATAAAAATCGCCGTCCGGTCATCCGGGTCTAGTCCCATCCAAGGGCTCATGGCGTTACTCCCAACTCGTCTTTATTTATTGTCGCTATTTGCGAATTTCGAACGCTACCGGATTGTGAAGAGCTTGGAAATGCCGAACGTCTACTTAGGGTTAGGATCAAACAAGTCTTTGCACCGGATGTCGTCCGCACGCATCGTGTTCGCAGCTGCAAAATCTCTGGCGACGTTCGGGTCCGGAGCGTTTATCTCTCCCTTGTTCCGCAGTGCAGCATGGCCGGACCCCACGGCGCCAGCTTATGTGAACGCCGTCATGGCGATGCAAACGGCTATGCCACCGGAGGAATTGCTCCGTGCAGTGCTGGCCATTGAGGCGGGCTTTTCGCGGGTGCGAGAGAATGATCCAGCGCTGCGATACGCGCCGAGAACCCTCGACATCGATCTGCTTGATTATGAGGGCTACCGTTCAGAGACGTCTGCCTTAACTTTGCCGCACCCACGCCTGTCCTCGCGAGACTTCGTCTTGCGACCATTATCGCTGTTGGCCCCTGAATGGCGGCATCCGATCTCTGGGGAAGCCATTGATGCGCTTTGCGCGGGGTTGCCGGTCGGCGGGGCGACGCTTTTACCGTTTGTCGGCGCGCCGGCGCTGCAAGCGGTCTCTTCTTGAAATTTGCCGCCAGTTAGGATAACGCCTGGCGCTTCTCTACATCCGAAGGACCATTCATGGCTCGCGTCACCGTCGAAGACTGCATCGATAAAGTCGATAACCGTTTTAATTTGGTGCTTCTGGCGGCCCATCGTGCGCGCTTGATCGCGGCGGGATCGCCTTTGCTCGTGGAACGTGAGCGGGACAAAAACCCAGTGGTGGCGTTGCGCGAGATGGCGGATGAGAAGATCTCGGCTGACGAGATCAAAGAAGACCTGATCACATCGCTGCAAACCCAGCTGGATATGGACGAGCCCGAAGACGCGGAAGGCCTCGCCGCCGACAAAGCCGATTTGCCGGAGCACGACACTGTCTCGGAAGAAGATTTGCTGAAGGCGTTGCAGCAATCGGGCATGGCGCCGCTGTCACCTTCCAATAAATAATCGCGCGTGAAATAGACGGCTCCGGTCGTTTGCGCGATACTCGGCGAATGGGAAAAACTGGATCCCCTGCCATTGACCCGGAAATCGACACGACTGCGCAAGAGACAGCAGCTGAGCCGTCGCGTGGCACAGTCACGTCGCAAATTGACGTTCCTGATCGGGCGACGAATGCTGACGAAGCAGCGGCTGTTTCGCCAGCTGATTCGGCGAGCACGACTGCGCCGGTAGGCCGCTCGGGGCCACCGCCGGGCTTTATTCGGCAGTTCGAATTGGTCGAGCGGGTCAAGGCTTATGATCCGCATGCGAATGAAGATCTCCTCAACAAGGCATATGTCTTCGCGCTGCGCGCCCATGGCGATCAAAAGCGTCGCAGCGGCGACCCTTATTTTTCTCATCCCCTCGCGGTGGCAGGCATCCTCACGGACCTGAAGGTCGATCCGGTGACGATCGCAACCGCGCTGTTGCATGATGTTGTCGAGGACACCGACGTTTCCATTGCCGATATTGAAAAGGGCTTTGGTGCAGACGTTGCCGCGCTGGTCGATGGGGTGACGAAAATTTCCAAACATGAGCTCGCGCCCGAAGCAGACGGCACGGCGGAGAATTTTGCGAAGTTCCTCCTGGCGACGGCCAAGGATATTCGCGTGCTGCTGGTCAAGCTGGCTGACCGACTTCACAATATGCGGACGCTCGATTATCTTCGTCCGGAGAAACGAGAACGCATCGCACGCGAAACCATGGACGTTTACGTTCCCATGGCGGGACGGATCGGTGTTCATCGGTTTAAAGAGGAATTGGAAGAGCTCTCCTTCCGGCATCTCGACCCGGCCGCCTATGAGGCCATCGAGGTGGGGATCGAACGCTTCGCGGATGGCACTGTGCACGACGTGGTGGCCATGGCGCAGGTGCTGCGCCGGGAACTTCAGGCGGCAGAGATTTCGTGCGAGATTTTCTCGCGGGAGAAGCGGCCGTTCTCGATTTGGAGCAAAATGCAGCGTAAGGGGCTCACCCTTGAGGAGCTCGCTGATATCTACGCTTTCCGCGTAATCGTATCGTCTACGGATGAATGCTATCGCGCACTCGGGGTGATCCATCAGGCGTTCACCATGATCCCGGGTGAGTTTGACGACTATATCTCCTCGCCAAAGCCCAATGGCTATCAGTCCATTCACACGGCTGTGTTGGCGAGCCATGATGCGCGTCATGGCCAGCGGGTGGAAATTCAAATTCGCTCGCGCGACATGCACGACACGGCGGAGCGCGGTGTCGCCGCCCATTGGCGGTACAAGGATGCAAGTCTGGCGGCGAGTACGGATGGCTCCATCGAAATCGGCGTGTCGGGTCGCTATAACCCCTATGAATGGCTGCGCGGCGTTGTGGAGAGTTTGCAAACCGCCGATGGGCGCGGCGAATTTCTCGCTCAAGCCAAGATCGATTTGTATCAGGATCAGGTCTTTCCGTTCACGCCAAAAGGGCGCGTCATCCCGTTGCCGCGTGGCGCCACGCCGATGGATTTTGCGTATGCGGTCCACACGGAGGTGGGCAACCATTATTCCGGCGCCAAAGTGAATGGCGTGCGCCGACCCAATCGGCATGTGTTGCGCAATGGTGATGTTGTCGAAATTTTGACCAGTGAGAATGCGCCTATTCCGACGGGGTGGGAGGACTTTGTCGTCACCGGCGCAGCAAAACACGGCATGCGTCGTCGAATTCGTGACTTGAAGAAGAAAGAGCAGGCGGATCTCGGTTCACGGATCATCACCTCTTCCTTCGCCGCGAGAGATCTGTCGCCTACGACCAAGGCGCTAGCCGGCGCAGTTGAGCGGCTTGGCTTGAATTCGGTCGAAGAATTGGCTGAGGCTGTGGGCCGGCTCGACATCACACCGACAAAACTGGTCCAAGCGGCGTTCCCCAATTTGGATGCTGGGGTCATTGAGACCGGTCAGCGAGAGATCAGATCGGGCGGTGTGGTGCCGCGCGCTGCCGTGTCGATCCGCGGGATGACGCCCGGCGCCGCGGTGCGGCTCGCCCCATGCTGCGGCCCGTTGCCTGGCGAGCGAATTGTCGGGGTGCGGGACGAATCAGGGGCGGTCATCGCCCACCGGATTGATTGTGATCGGCTGGCCCAGGCGCAGGATGAAGAGTGGATCAACCTGGTGTGGTCAGAGCATCAACACACCAATTTCGTTGCTGCGATCACGATGACGGTCACAAATCGCACCGGTGCGCTTGGTCATATTGGTACGATGCTCGCCCGCTATGGAGCAGACATCGTCGATGTGCGCCTGAAGTTCCGCGACCCCGATTTCACGGAGCTCTGGTTTGAGATCTCGGTTCGCGACGTTCGGCATTTGAGTAGCGTTTTGACGGGACTGCGCGCGTCGGACTATGTGGTCAGCGCAGAACGCGATGAAGATCAGGATACTGTCTAATGCTTAGCCAACACGATGTTCTCGGCATTTTTTCCGAATGCGGCGCGCTCTTAAAGGGGCATTTTATCCTCTCCTCCGGGCGTCACGCGGACACTTATCTCAATAAGTCGATCGTCTCGATGTATCCAGAGCCGACGGAGCGCCTGTGTCGCGCGATGGCGACTCTTTTGCGGGACGAATTCGGGGACACGCCGACGGCGATCGTCTCGCCTGCCATGGGGGCGATCATCTACGGTTATGAAACGGCGCGGCATCTGAAACGCCCGTTCATGTTTTTGGAGCGGGTCGAAGGCGAATTTCAGTTTCGCCGCGGCTTTGGCCTCGAACAGGGGCAAAAGGTCGTGGTGGTCGAAGACATCGTCTCGACCGGGCTGTCCTCGCGCGAGACCTTAGACGCCATTCGCGCAGCCGGCGGCGAGCCGCTCGGCCTTGCCTGCCTTATCGACCGGTCGGGTGGCGCCGTTGATTTGGGCGTGCCGCTTCTGGCACTGGCCTCGTTGAAAGTACAAGATTGGCCAGCGGACGATTTGCCGCCGCATTTGCGCGATGTTCCGGCCGTCAAACCTGGTAGTCGGGGCCTATCATGACAGATGTCGATACCATGCCCAAAGGGCCAAATCCCGCTGCCGAATGGCCGGCTTGCCGCCTCGGCGTAAACATTGATCACGTGGCGACCTTGCGCAATGCGCGGGGCGGTGCCGACCCTGATCCCGTGCGCGCGGCGCAGCTCGCCATCGCGGCGGGGGCGGATGGGATCACCGCCCATTTGCGCGAAGACCGCCGTCATATCCGGGATGAAGATATGGCGGCGCTCAAGGCAGAAATCAGTGTGCCGCTGAATTTTGAAATGGCGGCGACGGATGAAATGGTTGGCATTTGCCTTGATGTCATGCCGCATGCCGCGTGCTTGGTGCCAGAGAAGCGTGAAGAGCGCACGACCGAGGGCGGGCTCGATGTGGTGGGGCAGGCGACGGCGCTTGGTTCGAAGATTGAGAGGCTGAAAGAAGCGGGTATTCGCGTCTCGCTTTTTATCGACCCCGATCCCGAACAGGTGGCCGCGGCAGCAGCCCTCGGCGCACCGGTGATCGAACTGCATACCGGCGATTATCAGCAGGCAGCGCTCTCAACGACGCCATCGCGCATCCAGGCGACGTTCAACGCGATCGAAGCGGCGGCGATGCAAGCTCATGAGCTGGGCCTTGAAGTCCATGCCGGGCACGGCCTCAATTTCACCAATGTACAGAACATCGCTGCCATCCCGCCCATCCGTGAGCTGAATATTGGGCATTTCCTCATCGGTGAGGCCGTGTTCATGGGGCTCGATCAAGCGGTGCGAGAGATGAAGCGGATGATTGCCGACGCGCGCACAGGGCGGCTTGTATGATCGTCGGCATCGGGAGCGACCTCATCGATATCCGCCGTGTGCAGAAAACCCTCGACCGGTTTGGCGAGCGGTTCACGCTTCGGTGCTTCACGGAGATTGAGCGGCAAAAATCGGATCGCCGGCGTTTGCGCGCGGCAAGCTATGCCAAACGGTTCGCCGCGAAAGAGGCCTGCGCGAAAGCGTTGGGGACGGGGATCAATCGCGGTGTCTTTTGGCGTGACATGGGGGTGGTGAACCTGCCTGGCGGCAAGCCGACCATGGCGCTTACTGGCGGGGCGCTGGTGCAATTAGGGCGCCTGACCCCGCCAGAGCATCAGGTGGAGGTTCATTTGACCATCACCGACGATTATCCGTTGGCGCAAGCGTTCGTGATCCTCTACGCTCAGCGCGATGTGTCGCCCGCGGGGGCGGCTTAAGGCCCTCTTTTCCGCTGGGAACCACCACAAAGCTCATGTCTAAAACCGAAACCTCGTCATCTGCCACGCCGGGCGGCCCAGAGCGCACGCTCACAGCCGCTGAAGAAGCGTGGGACGTCGCGAAAACTGTCCTGATCGCCGTTGGGCTCACCTTGTTGGTGCGCTTTTTCTTCTTCCAACCGTTCAATATCCCGTCAGGCTCAATGAAGCCTACGCTTGAGATCGGTGACTTCATCGTCGTCGATAAGGTGGAATATGGGTATTCGCGGGCCTCGCTCATTTTCCCGCTGACCCGGCTGCCGCTCGAGGGGCGCGTGTTCGCCGACGTGCCGAGCCAAGGCGAGATCGTTGTTTTCAAAAACTACGCAGACCGCAATCGCGATTACATCAAGCGTGTCATCGGCACGCCAGGCGACAAAATCCAAATGGTCGAAGGCAATTTGTTCCTGAATGGGCAGATGGTCGAACGCGAGCAGCTCGATGTGCCGACCGACTGTTCGGACAATACGCTTGGCCGGATGTATCGCGAAACGCTGCCGGGCGGCGTGAGCTATCGCGTGCAGGAATGCAGCGGCAATTTCGGCCGGGAAGACAATACGCCGGTCTTCACCGTGCCCGATGGCCACTTCTTTATGATGGGCGACAATCGCGACAATTCCGCGGATAGCCGAACCCCCACCGTTGGGTTCGTGCCCGCAGATCAAATCGTCGGCCGCGCCACCCGCGTGGCGTTCTCCGTCGATGGCGAGCGCGCCGCGATCTGGGAAGTCTGGAAGTGGCCCTTCGCCATTCGCTACGGCCGGATCTTCGACACCGTTGAGTAAGCGTAAAGCGCCTTCTGCCGCGCCGGCCGCCCATGCGGTGGAGGCCGCCGTTGGGCACCAATTTGAAGATCGCGGGCTCTTCGACCGTGCGCTCACCCATGCCAGCCTTTCGGGCAGCGGCACGCGCGACTTGGAGCGTTTGGAGTTTCTCGGCGATCGCGTGCTCGGCTTGATGACCGCCGAGGCCCTTTGGCGGCGCTATCCGAACATGGTTGAAGGCGATCTTGCGCTTCGCTTGAATGCCCTTGTGCGCAAAGAGACCTGCGCCGATGCGGCGCGGTTTTGGGATTTGGGCGAGGCGCTCCTCATGTCGTCGGGCGAGGATCGCGCGGGCGGCCGTAAGAAGGACGCAATCTTAGGTGATGCGTGCGAGGCTTTGCTCGGGGCGCTCTATATCGATGGCGGGCTTGAGGCCGCAAAGCGTGCGTATGATACCTTTTGGACGCCGCGTCTCGATGCGCTCACCGAGCAACCCCAAGATCCAAAAACGGCGCTGCAAGAATGGGCGCAAGAACACGGGCACGGCACGCCGCAATATGAAGACATCAATCGAACGGGCCCCGATCACGCGCCGAAATTCACAGTGGAAGTCGTGCTGAAAGGGCTTGCATCTGAGCGTGCGGAAGGAACCAATAAGCGTGAAGCGCAACAAGCGGCCGCTTTGGCGGTGCTCAAACGCGAGGGCGTGTGGTCGGTTTCATGACCCAAGGAAGTGAACGGCACGGCGAGGGACAGAAGGTGGAAGAGCAAGAAACCCCCAACCAACGGTGCGGTGTTGTCGCTGTGCTCGGTGCGCCCAATGCCGGCAAATCGACCTTCGTCAATCATATGGTCGGCGCAAAAGTGTCGATTGTAACGCATAAGGTGCAAACGACGCGCGCCCGCGTGCGCGGCGTCGCGATGGAGGACAGCACACAGATCATCTATGTCGACACGCCGGGGATTTTCACCCCGCGCCGCAAGCTGGATCGGGCGATGGTCGATGCTGCCTGGGAGGGGATTGAGGGCGCTGACCGTGTGATGCTGTTGATCGACGCGCCGGCTTATCTGGCAAACGCTACCGATGGCGCCTCTGCGGCCTCGCGACGCTCCGCTGAGGATACCGACACCATCATTGAGGGCTTGCGCCGGCAGGGGCGACGTGCCGATCTGGTGCTAAACAAAATCGACCGGATGCCGCGCCCGCCGCTTTTGACCTTGGCGGAGACGCTGAACAAGGAAAACGTTTTCGACGAGACCTTCATGATCTCGGCACAGAAAGGGTTGGGTATCGACCAATTGCGGGAGCATTTGATCGCGCAAATGCCAGAGGGTCCTTATCTCTACCCAGAAGATCAGCTTTCCGATATTACCGAGCGCCTAATGGCGGCGGAGGTCACTCGAGAGAAGCTGTTTCTTCGTCTGCACCAGGAAATCCCCTATAGTCTCACCGTTGAGACCGAAACCTGGACGCGCACTAAAAAGGGCGAGTTGCGGATCGAGCAGGTCATCTTTGTTGAGCGGGAAAGCCAACGCGCGCTGATCCTCGGCCAGAAGGGGCGGACTATCAGCGCGGTGGGCAAGGCCTCTCGTGAGGATCTGAGCGAGCTATTGGGTGAGACCGTGCATCTCTTTTTGTTCGTGAAAGTGCGCGAGAATTGGGCGGAGGAGGCCGAACGTCTTCGGGAGATGGGACTCGGCGGCATGCTCACCCGTCTTGATACAGAGCGCCGTTCACATGGAATGGACTGACGAGGGTATCGTTCTTGGCGTGCGCCCGCACGGGGAAACGCACGCGATTGCCCGGCTCTTCACTCGAGAGCATGGCGCGGTGGCGGCCCTGGTCCACGGCGGGCAGGGGAAAACCAAAGGCTCACTGCTGCAGCCTGGCAATGGAGTCGAAATGACGTTCCGGGCACGCCGTGAAGAGGCGTTGGGGCATTTCGAGCTGGAGCTCGCAGTGCCGCGCGCGGCGGCGGCCATGGGCGATCGGCAGGCGCTGCTGGGGCTGACGGCTGTGACGGATCTCCTATTTGCCGCGCTTCCCGAAGGCGTCGCGTATCCGCCGCTTTATGCTGCGACCGCAGCTGTGCTCGATCTGCTTGAAGATCAGTCGATTTGGCCGGTGGTGCTCGTCAAATGGGAATTGGGCGTGCTCGACGCTCTCGGCTATGGCCTCACCCTCGACAAGTGCGCGGCCACCGGGGAGCTGTTGGAGGACGGGGCCGAGCTTGTCTTTGTGTCGCCCAAATCCGGCACGGCCGTCAGCTATAAGGCGGGAATGCCGTACAAAGATCGAATGCTACCCTTGCCGCCCTTTGTGATCGATCAGGGTGAGCCCACAATCCCGGATGTCAAAGCCGCACTGCAGATGACCGGCTATTTCCTAGCTGAATGGCTACTCGCCAGCGCTGACAAGTCCCTCTCCGATGCCCGTGAGCGCTTTATCGCGCGGATTTGATGCCATGCAAGAGGTGTCAATCCGTTGTGGAACTCCCAACGATGCCGCAAGCTTGAGTCAGCTCTGGCGGGAGACTTTCGTCGACGCCTATGCCGATGTTCACAGTGCTGAGGATATGCTGTCCTATATGGACCGCTACTACACCGAAGCGCAGGCGCTTGATGCTCTCAATGATCATGAGACGGATGTCCTCTTCGCCGTCAAGAATGAGGAGTTGTTCGGGGTTGCGATCGTGCGGCGTAGCGCGGGCTCATACCCTTCCGCATCCCCTCGGGGCGCCGAGCTGAAGCATCTCTATATCAAAGCACGCGCCTATGGACGCGCGGTGGGGCAACGATTGTTCCAAGCGGCGATGCGGGCCGCGAAGGATCGAGGCGCCGATACGTTATGGCTTTCGGTTTCTGACAAGAACCCAAGGGCGCAGCGTTTCTATCAAAAAAACGGGTTTCGCCGGGTTGATACGGGCCCAACGCTTCAGGTGGGCAGAGACACCCTGACAACGTCCGTGCTGGCCAGATCGTTTAGCGATTTACTATCGTCCCGTCCGGATACGAACGGTCGCATCGACCAAGACCGCGCCTGACAGCCCGAAGAGAAGAAGGCCATTCGCCGATGCAGCGCCGGCCAGCAGGCGCCAATCCAGGGGCGGCACGATGTCGCCAAAGCCAAGCGTCGTGTAGCAAGTGATGGCGAAATAAAGCGCTTCTTCGAGCGTCGCGTTGATCCCGACGGCGGAATAGAGCCAAGCCCAAAGCCACACCGCCATGCAATGCGCGATGAATAGCCAAACGGCCAATAAGACGAGCCGAAGCGTGTCCCATACAAGATGAACGATGACGATCCCATCGCGCTTGCGGATGAGCAGATGGCGACCAAAGATGATCATCATTGTATGCACCAAAAATGTGGCGCCGATAAGCGCCGCGGCATAGCCGAGCTGTAGCCAAACTTGCGCTGTCATTCTTCGCCACCTTCATTCGAACCCTCCTATTCTAGCAACGATCTAGCGCGGCACCAAAACTCTTCGGATGACAGAGAGCCTGCGGCGGGACCTGCAATTGGGATTAGGTGATTGACGTCGGCTATATACCCCAATAGGGTATAAGTGTGAAAGACGAGACCAAATCTGCCGCGCTGAAGCGCCTTGCCCGTATTGAAGGGCAGGTGCGCGGTATTGCGCGGATGGTCGATGAGGATCGCTATTGCATCGATGTGGTGCGGCAAGTCCAAGCGATCAAAGCGGCGCTAAGCGGTCTCGAAAGTACGATCCTCGACGATCACCTTGGGACATGCGTCGAAGAGGCGCTGGCGGGGCCGAGCCTCGATGCGCGGCGCGAAAAGGTCGAGGAGCTCGTTCTTGTTCTTGGCGGTCGGAAGAAATGAATATCTTCCTCGCCACTCTTCTCATAATCGCCATGGCGCTGGGCGGGGAGCGAGAATGTGCCCACGCCTTCTCCGCGATCCCTGGTGACGGCAGCATGGCGCATGACGTGTCAGACCCGCATTCCCATCATGGGATGGACCATTCCGCCAATCAGATGGATCACGGTGCGAGTGATCATCATGACAATCACTGTCCGGATGAGTGTATGGGCGGCACTGACTGCGCCGGATGCAGCGTGCTCTCTCCGGCAATTTTCGTCGAGAACGCCGCCGATACGACCCAGGTTTTCAGCGATGTCTACGCCCGCTTGGCGTATGGCATTACGCAGATCGGCCGTGTGCTCGATCCGCCCCCACCCAAATTCACTTCTTTGATCTGAGACTCACACCTCTCACCAAAGAAAGGAATTGCCATGATGCGATCTTGTATCGCTCTGGCGGTCGCGGGGCTATGGCTGGTCCCAACGGCGCAAGCCCGTCCGGTTTCTTATCCGGATGCTTGGACCGTTATTGAGGAATTCGATCGTCAGAGTACATCTCTTTGGGTACATTATACCGTCACGCCCAAATGGTCCCTCGGGGCCCGCTCCGAATGGGACCGCCAGCAGGACTTCGTGTTCAACGGGGCGCAAGCCACTTATCTCGCAAAGCGTTGGTTCGGTGAGAACTACCAAGCGAATCTTTATGCGCTTGGCGGTGCGGGTGTCGCCACCGGTGTCGACGGCGCCGAGAAGGGCAGCAGCGGGGCGGGGTTTGCCGGGGTGCTCGCCGACTGGGAAACGCGGCGGCTCTTCACCTCTTACCGCGCCCGTTACATGGATGCCGGTGCCTATGGTGACCAATTCATGCAGGCTGCTCGCGTCGGGTTTGCCCCTTACGAGGGGGACACCGGCGACCTGCACACCTGGCTGATGCTCGAAGTCGATCACCGGCCGCAAAATGCCGAGGAAGTCGGCGTTACACCGCTCGTGCGCTTCTTCAAGGGCGCGGCACTTCTCGAAATTGGTTGGTCGATTACGGACGATGAGCCGCTCGCCAACTTCACCTATCGATTCTGAAAACAGGAGATCATGATATGATCCGCACAATGCTTTTGGGTGTTGCCCTCGGCCTTGCTTCTCCCGCCATGGCGCAGGACCATGACCATCACAACCACCATGCCGACCATGACCATGAGGCGCACGCCCATCAAAGCGGTTCAACGTCGGTGGACAAGCAACCGAGCGGGGGCGATATCGCCTTGTCCCGCACGCCGGAAATCGAAGCGGCGCTTTCTGCCGGCGGCGAACCGGTCGTGGTTGAGGTGCTCGGCGTCGTTTGCGATTTCTGCGCAAAAGCGATGAACAAGACCTTCGGCAAGCGCGATGACGTGGCGGCGGTCTATGTCGATCTGGATGCCAAAACACTCAACCTCGTGCTGAGGTCGAGTGACCCGATGTCCGATCAGGAAATCGATCGCCTCGTCACGCGCGCGGGCTACAAAACGAAAGCGATCCATCGCGGCGATCAACTCGTGCGGAGGGCAGATGCGACCGATCCTGCGTGAGACGGCCGCCCCGGCGCTGGCGCTTTTCGCCAGCGCCTCCACGCTTTTATGCTGCGCGCTGCCGGCGCTATTGATCACCATTGGCGCCGGGGCGGTGATGGCGGGTCTTGTTTCGAACGTCCCCGGATATATTTGGCTAACTGCCCATAAGGTCGAGCTTTTTTTCGTAGCGGGTCTTCTATTAGGGGGCGCCTTCTGGGCGCGATGGGCGACGCGCAATGCGCCATGCCCGATTGATCCGAAACAGGCACGCGCCTGCGGCGCCATGCGCCGCATCGGCGGGATTATCCTATGGGTCGCGGCCATCGCCTATTTGGTGGGGGGCTTTTTCGCCTTCTTCGCGGCAGATCTGCTCTTATAAGAATTGTCCTGAGGACGGACAAATGTCCTCAGGATCCGCTTCACCCAGACCGATGGAAGTGATCATAGATCCGCTGCGCTAGCGCTTCTGATATCCCTTCCACCGCCGCCAGATCGCCGGCATTGGCGCGGGCCACGGCTTTGGCGGAACCGAAATGGTGGAGGAGCGCTTTCTTCCGCTTCGCGCCGATTCCTTCGATCGTGTCGAGCGGATTGGTCTTGATCTGCTTACTGCGCTTTGCCCGGTGGGTGCCGATGGCGAAGCGGTGTGCCTCATCCCGAAGCCGCTGCAGATAGTAGAGCACCGGGCTGCGCGGGGGCAGCATGAACGGGTCATGGTCGGGCGCGAAGAATTGCTCGCCGGTCGCCGCCGCGGTCCGGTCAGCCCGCCGATTACCGCGTTCATCCTCGCGGCGGCCCTTTGCGACGGAGAGTAGCATGACCTCGCCATTCTCCGTGTCAGGTCCGATCGGCACGCCGGCATCTTCCATCACCGCCTTGGCCGCATTGAGTTGACCCAGCCCCCCATCGATCACGATGAGGCTCGGCCAGTTGGGCGAGCCCGCGGTCTCTTCTTTCATGAGGCGCGCAAAACGGCGCGTCAGCATCTCGCGCATCATGCCGAAATCATCGCCGGGGGAGAGGTCTTCCTGCTTGATATTAAAGGTGCGGTACTGACTTTTCTTAAAGCCTTCTTCAGTGGCAACGACCATCGCGCCAATCGCATTCGTGCCGCTGATGTGGCTGTTGTCGTAAACTTCGATACGGTGCGGCGGCGCGGTGAGGCCAAGCTGCTCAGCGACGCTTTGCAGGAGCTTTTGTTGGCTGGCCGTGTCGGCAAGGCGGCGACCCAGCGCCTCCTTCGCGTTCATCAGTGCGTGGGCCACGAGGTCTTTTTTCTCGCCCCGCTGTGGGCAGAGGATTTCGACCTTTCTTCCAGCTTTGATGCTCAACGCTTCGCTCAACAGGGATTGGTCCTCGAGCGGCTCGGAAATGAGGATCAGACGAGGCGGGGGGCGGTCATCGTAGAATTGCGCGAGGAAGGATTCCAAAATCTCCGCATTCGACAGATCTTTGTCATGCCGCGGAAAGTGCGCATGGGCACCAAGATTCTGACCTGCACGGAAGAAAAAGCTTTGGATGCACGCCTGACCGCCATCAGCGATGGCACCGAAGACGTCCGCCTCTTCGATGGAGCCGGGGTTGATGCCTTGGCTTTCCTGCACATAGGTCAGGGCACGGATACGGTCGCGCAGCGATGCGGCCCGCTCGAAATCGAGTGCTTCGGCGGCGTCTTCCATTTGCGCGGCGAGCGATTGCTGTACCTCGCGATTGCGCCCCTCGAGAAAACCGACCGCCTGATCAACCAGGCGCGAATAGTCTTCCTCGCTGATAAGCCCGACACAGGGGGCCGAACACCGTTTGATCTGATGAAGAAGGCACGGCCGCGTGCGGCTCTCATAGACGGTGTCGGCGCAATTTCTCAGCAAGAAGGCCTTTTGCAGCGTGTTGAGCGTCCGGTTCACGGCTCCAGCCGAGGCGAAAGGGCCGAAATAATGCCCTGGCCGCTTTTGCGCACCGCGATGTTTGACGATTTGCGGGATCGGGTGATCCTTCGCCAAAAGGATATTGGCGAAGGATTTATCGTCCCGCATCAAGACGTTGTAGCGGGGCTTGAGGCTCTTGATCAGGTTCGCCTCGAGCAAGAGGCTCTCGGTTTCGGTCTCCGTCACGACGAATTCCATCGCGCGGGTATCCGTGATCATGCGCGCAATGCGGTTCGATTGGCCATTGAGCGTGGTGTAGTTTGACACCCGCGCTTTCAGGCTCTTTGCCTTGCCCACATAGAGGACCTCGCCGTCCGCGCCGATCATCCGATAGACGCCGGGCCGCGCAGGCAGGCGTTTGACGTGATCGGCAATCAATTCGGTGCCGGTGAGGGTGGGAGACGGCGCAGGATCGGCCGCGGGGGACGCATCTGCCATTTCGGTGATCTAATTATGCTCGCCGTGAATGGCCATGGGCAAAGCATATCAATTGTGTATCATTGGCAAGGTGGGTATTGGTTAAGGTGCCGTTGGGGACAATAGGGAGAGCTGGGGTATGCGTGCAGTGGGGGGAAACCGCTCAACATCACTGTCGATGGTGTTCGTGGGCAGCATGGCGGCGGCACTTGCTGGCTGCGCCGGCGGCTCAAAGGTGAGTGACAACCCTCAATTCAGCTCAAAAAGCGAGCCCATGTCCTTTGAAAGCGCCGGCGTCGATGACATCGACATTGTCCGCTTGATCGACCCTGAGGGGCGGGGCGCCTACCTTCCAGGCGAGTCTTGCGACGTGAACCGCGATGTCGAGGGCGCCCCGCGCTTTAGCAAGCAAGAGGTGCTGATGCGCCGCGTTGAATGCGCGTTTCAAGCTTTCAAGACCTATAGCCTCAGCCACCAAGAATTCCTCACCGGGCCAAAGGGCGGCGATGCTGCCTATGCCCGATTCGCGGGCTCGCCCGCCCTCGCGATCCGGCGCAATGAGATTCAAGATCGCATGTTGCTGCGGTCGGGCGCCTTGTGCCGCGATTTTCAACGGCGGCTGAACATCAATATCGAGATCCAAAACGACACCAATCTGACGAATTTCATGCGGAACTCGCAGGAGCGGATCGTCGATCAGGTCAGCTCGCTCTTCCCTGGCGGTGAAGTGGTTTCCGCGATCACCAGCGGCACCGGCATCACCGACGTGCCGCGCTATGTCCAAGATGAAGGGCAAATCGAAAAAGTGACAGCGCGCCTTGCGATCAACGGCATGGGGATGGCGCGTCGCGAGATCATTGCCCAAATCGACCAGACACGGACTGCACCTGTGCGTCGCGGTGGTCTGCCGGTCGGTGAGCAGTCAGGTGGCCTTGGGGTGACGCCGGTGACAGTATATTCCCTCGAACGGGCAGTCGCCGACGCAATGCACTATCACAGTGCGTGTAGCGTCAATATCGGTCTTCAGTACGCAGCGCGCTTGGTGGCCAATGAGGCCGCAACGCCGCCCGAAACGGAAAAGAGTTTTCCCCCGCTTCTTCCAGGTGACGAAGCAACTGTGCCGCATGACACCGCGCCGATGGTAAACTCGGTCACGCGGCTCCGTGCGCCGGAAAGTCTCACGGCAGCCGTCCGCTGACTTTTACGGGATGATCCGTTGGGCCACGCGTTGTGGTTTTTTTGCCGTGTCGCTCGGTGCGTTGTCATCAGAAGTGCACATGTCGATCACGATGCCTTCGGGCAAGCGCGTTTGCGAATCTCCGCAGGCGCCCGCCAACGTCTCCTGAGATAGACCAAGTGCGGCGGTGAGATCCGCGCCCGAAAGGTCTGCACCGCTCCAGCGCGTTTGCGTCAGTACGCTGTCAGCGAAGAGCGCCTCGCGCAACGATGCCCCCTCGAAGGACGCAGTGCTGAGATCAATGCCTTCGAACTGGGCGGCGTCGAGCCGCGCATTTTCGAATCGGGCGCCCACGGCTTTGCCGTCACGAAACACGGCGCGATGGAAGGACCCGGCGCTAAATTCGCCGCCGCTCAGCTCGCTATCGGTAAAGATCGCCGCGTTGAAGAGCGCGCCCTGCATGCGCGCGTCTTCAAGGCTTGCCCGGTGGAAAACCGCCCGGCCGAAATTCGCCACGCGGGCCGACGCTTTTTCAAGATTGGCTTCGCCGAACAGGGCGCTGCGCGCATCGGCGCCGTCGAGCATGGCCTCGCGCAGGAGGGCTTTTGAGAAATTGGCGTGGCTCAGCGAGGCGCCAAGAAACTGGGTCGCTTCGAACTTGCCGGCGGCCAAATCAGCATGGCTGAGATTCTCATAGACCGTGACGATGCCGTCCGGCTCGCCTGCGGTGAGGGGTGTTTCGCTCAGATCACCCGCGAGGGCGTGCGGTGCAGAAGATGTTTGTCCTTCGAAGCGTGCCTGGGCAAGGCTCAATATGCTGGCGACGGCTGCATCGGTGCTGTTAGCGGCGAGCTGCACGATTGCGGGCGCGCTTGCACGCTCGTCTGCGTCGGCGACCCGTTGCCAGGTCGAGGCGCCGCCGCAGAAAAGAAGCGTCGCAAGAATTAGAAATCTGGTCATGACAAATGTGGGCCCAGGCCGTTTTTGGTTCGCCGAACCAATTTGCCATCAACAGGTTGGTGTCCCGTTACTCGAATGATGAAAATGCGCCGGTGCTTGCGCTCATCATTCGTTTACGAACAGCCGCTGGTGTGCCCACAGCTGTCGCAGCGCAGGCAAGTGCCAGAGCGGACGAGCGTGAATTGTCCGCACTCGGTGCATGCATCGCCCTCGTAGCCTTTGATCCGAGCCTCGGCGCGGGCAGCGGCAGGGTCAGCAAGCCGACCTTTCGGGGGTGACTTGGTTGCGCTTGTTGTTTTGGGGGCAGGGGCCGGCGCCTCGTCCTCAACAGCCTCTTGTTCACCATCCGTGCCGTTGCCGCGCTCGCGCAAACGGTCGAATTCTCCGCCACGCAACACGACCAGGTTGTTCATGGTCGATGAGCGCGAGAAGCCTTTGGAGATCAGTCGCTGCGCCTCGTTTTGCACGCCTTCAGCATCCACCCCTTCGCCCACGTCAAAGGCGGTCCCGCTATTGGGCACGTGTCCCAAATCATTGCGGCCAAGATAGCTGATCGCCAGCTCACGGAAGATATAGTCGAGGATCGATGTTGCGTTTTTGATCCGGTCATTGCCTTGCACCGGTCCTGCCGGCTCAAAGCGCGTGAACAGATAGGCATCGATGAATTCTTCGAGCGGCACGCCATATTGCAGCCCTAGGGAAACCGCGATCGCAAAGTTGTTCATCAGTGAGCGGAAGGCGGCGCCTTCTTTGTGCATGTCGACGAAGATCTCGCCCAGTTCACCATCCTCAAATTCGCCAGTGTGCAAATAGACTTTGTGACCGCCAACGCGGGCTTTTTGGATATAGCCTTTGCGTCGGTCGGGCAGGCGTCGACGACCTGGCGCCCGCTCGACGATTTTCTCGACCACGCGCTCTGCGTATATCCGAGCGCGCTCGGCCGCGGGCTGATCGAAGAGATCGTCTGTTTCCAGATCATCATGGGCGAGAAGCGAGGCCGATAGCGGCTGCGATAGCTTCGAACCATCACGGTAGAGGGCGATCGACTTCAGTCCCAGCGCATGGGCCAGACGATAGGTTGAGAGGCAGTCCTCGACGCTCGCATGGGCGGGCAGGTTCACCGTTTTGGAAATCGCGCCGGAGATGAAGGGTTGGCACGCCGCCATCATCCGGACATGCGCGCTCACGGAAAGGGCCCGCGTGCCGATGCGGCCGCACCGCGTGGCGCAGTCGAAGACATGATAATGCTCAGCGAGGAGATGAGGGGCCCCTTCCACCGTCATCGTGCCACAGCAATAAAGGTTCGCACGGTGAATGTCTTCGTCGGAGAACCCGAGATCACGCAGCGTGGCGTAGCCAGACTGTCCGATTTGATCGCTCGAGAAGCCGAGCTTGCCACGCAAAAAGCCTTCGCCCAGCACATCAACCGTGAAGGCGTAAGAAATGTCGAAAACCGATTTGAGCGCCGCCCGAAGCGCATCCATTTCTTTATCGCCAAAGCCTTCCTCGCGTAGCGCATCGAAGGAAACGCCAGGCGCGTGCTCCAATGTGCTGTGGCCAACGGCATAGTCTTCGATGTCGCGGATTTGCGCATCGGTATATCCGAGCGCCCGAAGTGCGCGGGGCACGGAGCGATTGATGATGCGGAACACTCCGCCGCCGGCGAGGGTTTTGAATTTGACCAGCGCAAAATCGGGTTCGATGCCCGTCGTGTCGCAATCCATCACAAGGCCGATTGTGCCAGTGGGCGCGATCACCGTGGTTTGCGCATTCCGTACACCGTGCGCTTCGGCGACCTTCAGCGTGCGAGACCATGCGCTCTTTGCCGCGTCAGCCAGCCCATCGAACGGCACGGCCGCAAAGTCCAGCCGCGGGGGCGTGATGGTGAGGCCGTCAAACTCGCCCACGCCGCAGGCGGCCGCATGGTTGCGCAGCACGCGGTGCATGTCCCCTTTATTTTGCTCGTAGCGCGCAAAGGGTTTGAGCCGTTCGGCGAGGGCAGCGGATGTCTCGTAGGCGGTTGCCGTCATCAGGGCGCTGATGGCACCGGCCGCGGCACGGCCTTCGTCGCTATCATAGGCGAGACCTTTCGACATCAAGAGCCCACCCAAATTGGCGAACCCAAGACCTAAGGTGCGATAATCATAGGACCGTTTCGCAATGGCCTTTGAGGGATAGGCGGCCATCCCCACGGAAATTTCGAGCACAACCGTCAGCAAACGGCAGGCGTGCACAAAGCGTTCCGTCTCGAACTCGCCATCCTCTTTCAGGAATTTGAGAAGATTGATCGACGCGAGATTGCACGCCGTATCATCAAGGAACATGTACTCCGAGCACGGATTGGAGCCATTTATCGTCCCGTCGGCCGCGCATGTGTGCCAGTCATTGATGGTGTCATGGAATTGAATGCCTGGATCGGCGCTGGCCCAGGCGGCTTCACCAATCTTCGACCAGAGCGCGGTGGCGGAAACTTCACGCGCGACGCTGCCGTCTGTGCGGCGGGTTAGCGCCCATGGCGCGTCGTTCCCAAGCGCTTGGAAAAAGGCTTCTGAGACGCGGATAGAATTATTCGCGTTCTGTCCGGCCACGCTGCGATAGCCTTCGCCATCCCAATTCGTGTCGTAAAGCTCGCTCTGCATCTCGGTGGCACCGGCCCGCGCAAGGTTTAGCGCACGCGCCATGACCGCCTCGGGCACCCCATCGCGCTTTGCAGCTTTCACGATCCGTTTGAGCGGCTCGTTCTTCCGCGGGTCGATTTCCTCCGCTTCAAGATCTTCTGATGCGGCGAAGATCGCATCGATATGGCGCTTCACCACAAGTGAGCCTGTGGCAAGCATTGCCACTTTGCGCTCTTCGATCGCCTTCCAATCGATAAAGGCTTCGATGTCAGGGTGGTCGATATCGACGATCACCATCTTGGCGGCACGCCGCGTGACGCCGCCAGATTTGATCGCGCCTGCTGCCGCGTCGCCGACCTTCAGGAAGCTGAGCAATCCCGAAGACTGTCCTCCACCGCTCAGGGGCTCGCCTTCACCACGAAGGGCCGAGAAATTCGACCCCGATCCTGAACCGTATTTGAAAAGCCGCGCTTCGCGCTCCCACAGATCAAAGATGCTCCCCTCACCAACGAGTGAGTCCGTGACAGATTGGATGAAGCACGCATGGGGTTGCGGCCATGCATAGGCATCGTCGATTTCGACAACTTCGGCCGCCGCCGGATCATATCGGAAATGGCCTGTGCCCGGCGCGGATATGCCATAGGCCCAGTGAAGGCCGGTATTGAACCATTGGGGTGAGTTCGGCGCCGCGATTTGCAGCGCAAGCATCGCCGTAAGCTCATCCCGGAAGAT
Organism: uncultured Caulobacterales bacterium; assembly: GCA_964342585.1. Classification (GTDB taxonomy): domain Bacteria; phylum Pseudomonadota; class Alphaproteobacteria; order Caulobacterales; family Parvularculaceae; genus Parvularcula. The sequence continues at coordinate 21,818 of CAYFHK010000004.1, forward strand.
GAGCGCTTCGTCTTCCGCCTCAAAGATGCCCTGTTGCCAGCCGTGATAAGCCCAAGCACTCGCCATGCGGTGAAAGACGTCGCCCGCGTCCTCTTCGGCGCCAAACTGTGCATCGGCCGCAGGCTGGCGCGGCGCGAGGGCGTCTGGTCCGTCAAACGTGTCGGCAGGGATTGTGTCCGTGGGGACGCCGGCTTTGCGTAAATATTTCTGCGCCAGCACATCCGTTGCGACCTGAGACCATGTCTCGGGGATTCGCAGCGCGATGCGGTCACCGGTTTGCCCGCCCGACTGGGTGAAAAGGGTGCTCGTCGAATCGCGGAAGGCCACACCGGCAAACGGCAGATCGGCGATAGAGAAGACGCGGCGAATATCCATGGCGCTCAGGTCACTTCTGTCTGTCACCCTGCATTTAGGGTGATTTGCACCGCTGTGTGAGCCTATCTTCGACGCGCCACAGCAACCGTGAGTTGCTTTGCCATTAACGACGAATTACGTAATGTCATAAGAACTATACAGCCATCGGGCAAATCAAAACTCTAATAGCTGAATGAAACTAATAATCGTGACAACATAACATTCGGCATTTTTTATGTTCTGGATAGATGACAATGGTGTCACAATCGCGTTATAGGGGTAATTCGCAACGAGGTCATCCGATGGCTGAGTCCAGTGTTCCAAGCGAGTCACCCCGTGAAATTCGCGGCGTTGTGAAATGGTTCGATCAAGTGAAGGGCTACGGCTTCATCACCGATCAAGCTGGCGGTCGCGACGTGATGATCCATTCGAGTTGCCTGAAGCAGAGCGGCCAGAATGTCGCGCCGGAGGGTGCACGCATTACCTGCGAAGCGGTGGAGGGCGAAAAAGGTCTCCAGGCGACCCGCATTCTCGAACTTGATACGTCTTCAGCCATACAGCCAACGCGTGCACCAACCCCGCCGCGGGAGCCGGATATCCAGCCCGCCGGCGACTTCGTTTCTGCCCAAGTGAAGTGGTTCAGCCGCGCCAAAGGCTATGGATTTCTCACACGCGGTGAGGGAACTGAGGACATCTTTATCCACATGGAAGTCGTTCGGGCGTCGGGGCTGCAAGAATTGGTTCCGGGTCAACGCGTTCGCGTGTCATTCGGCCGCGGGACAAAGGGGCTGCTCGCCGCCGCAATTGAGGCCGATCGCGGGAACTAACCTCAGACGATCACGTTTCCTCGCCGGCATTTAATGCACAAACTGCTGCCCCCATTTCGGCATATTGCTATGGTTAACCTCGCGGTTGTGTCCGACGATCTGCGATGAGGAGACGGAAAATGAAAAGAACTGCCCTTGGTCTGTGCGCTGTCGTTATCGGCGCCACGGGTTGTACGACGACGGGAAATGTCGAACGGAACGCAGTCGGCGGCGCGGCGCTTGGTGCCATCACCGGTGCAGTCATCGGCAATAATGTCGGCGATGGCGATGCCGAACGCGGCGCCATTATTGGGGGGGCTCTCGGTGGCGCGGCTGGTGCGGTGCGCGGCCGAAACCAAGACATTCAGTCCGGTGAAGGAACGCGCCTGCGTGAACCTGCACGCGGCGAAGAGCTGTATTTCGATCGTGGCGCGGGCCGCTACTACTACGTCGATCGGAACACCGGCCGCACCTATTGGCAGAACGGCGCGCTTCGTTCCTACTAAACGTTCGCCATCTGTTGGTCGGGATCGGTCATCTTTTCGGATGACAGGTCACAGGACATGTGATCTTCACCCAAAATGACTGAAGCCGACACTGCGCGACGCATCCCCATCATCGTTTTGGTTCGCCCGCAAATGGGCGAAAACATCGGTGCGGCCGCGCGGGCCATGCTCAATTTCAATCTAACGGGTCTGCGACTGGTGGCGCCCCGAGATGGCTGGCCAAATCCGAAAGCCAAAGCGACAGCGGCGGGTGCGGGATCGGTGCTCGATGGCGTTCAAGTCTTCGACACCGTCGCCGAAGCAGTGGCCGATTGTGAGCATGTTCTTGCGACGACGGCGCGCCAACGCGGGCTCTTCATTCCCGTATATGAGCCGGAAGAAGCTGCGCAGCATCTGCGTGGCTGGACCGAAGGTGATCGGCGCTCGGCGGTCTTGTTCGGTGCGGAGAAAACCGGTCTTGAAACCGATGAGTTGGCGCATGCGGATGCCATCCTCACTATTCCGGTCAATCCAAGCTTTGCGTCGCTGAATCTCGCGCAGGCTGTGATTGTGGTGGCGTATGAGTGGGCGCGCGCGCAAAATACACCTGCGCTGTTCACGTCGCCTTATGAGGAGAGCCCTGCGCCGAAGCAAAGCCTTGAAGGCATGCTCGGACATTTATCAGAAGTGCTCGACCGCGCCGGTTATTTCTATCCCGATGATAAGCGACCGGTGTTGGAACGAAACCTCCGTACGCTTTTCACCAATGCGCAGCTGACCGAAGCGGAGCTTCGTCTTTTTCGTGGGGTTTTGCGTCAGCTCGATCGCGCCATTTCGTCTCGCTAAGGACGTAAGCGAACAACAAAAAAGCCGCGGGGGGCGAACCCCGCGGCTTGATCAGTGTGTGAGGCGGTGGTCCGCTTAGAATGTTTTCTCAACCGTGATGCCGTAGGTCCGCGGCGGGTTCGGGTAGGCGGAGAAGCTGCCCGGCTGAACCGTCGTCGGGAAGGCGCTGGTTAGGTACTCGTCATTATTCAGGTTACGCACCCAAAGACGTGCGTTGAACCCGTTTTCCCAACCAAGGCCGGCGGCAGCGTTGAAGGTGCTGATTTCACGTGAGGCCACATCGGCTGGAACGTTGTCCACGACCTGCACGTCATCAGCATAGCGATAATCGCCGCGGATAAAGCCGGTCATGCCGTTGTCGAACAGGTGATCATACTGTGCGCCAAAGAACAGGTTGACCTTGTGAATACCGGCCGGCGTTTCCCCGGTCAGTGTGCCAGCGCCGTCGATCTCGCCGTCTGCCGCATCGATCGCGCTGCCTTCCACAACCGCAGCCCCTTCGAAGTCATCGTATTCGGGGTCAAGGAAGGTACCTGACATTGTGAGCGTCACGCTGTCGATTGGATTGACGGTTGCATCGATCTCGAGGCCGAGGGTCGATTGTTCACCGGCATTGGCAAGCACGAAGCCAGCGCCTTGGAAGATCGTCGATTGGAAACCTTCGATGCTCTGATCGAAGATGGCCATGTTGATCGTTGCCCAAGACAGATTGGCTTTCAGGCCAAGCTCGAAGACTTCGGTTTCTTCGGGCCCGGCAAAGCGGGTGCCAACGCGGCTATTCGGCTCGAGAAGGCCAGCGCTGCCGAGAGCAGCGATGTCGGCGGCAAAAGGCGCGCTGTCGCGGCTCAAGTTCCACGAGCTTGCCTTAAAGCCAGTGGCGTAGCTGAAATACGTATTGATCGCCGGTGTCACGTCGTAGGCGACACGCGCTGTGTAGGTCAGCTCGTCGTCATTGGTTTCACCGTCTTCCACTGCGTTGGGGAAGTTGATGATGTTCCCGAGGAACTGCAGCGGCGTATAGGACGCGAGCAGCGGGTTCGGGTTCGCAGACAGATCGATGGTGTAGAAAGGCTCGCGCGTTTCAGCAACGATCGAAACTTCCTTCTTGTCGTCCGTATACGCAAGACCGCCGGTCAGCGTGAGCTTGTCGGTGAGGTAGTAGTCGACTTGCCCGAAGAGCGAATAGCTCTGGTTGTCTTGTTCGAACGTTTCATAGCTGCCGTTGCCCGGAATGAAGGTCGAGAACGGCGCAAGACCAGCGGCCGCTTCCACGTCGCCGAGACCACCTGGGAAAATCGAGCCCGGCGGCAGCATCAGTGCGTCTTCAACGCCAGCATTGATGCTCGCGGTGATGATTTCAGCGAAGGTGCGGAAGCCTGCGCCATCAACCACTTGCTGATCACTTTCGAGCTGTTCGTCGAAGTAGAAACCGCCGACGAGCCAGTCGACCTTCTCTGTCGAGCCCGACAGGCGAAGTTCTTGCGTGAAGGTTTTGATATCCGCTTGGAACGCGTTCGAGCTCAGCGCGGGGAAGTTGGTGAAGTCGACATCGCCATCGCTGACCGTCTCTTGGGTGCGATAAGCGGTGATCGATGAGATTTCACCCCAGCCGAGGTTGTAGTCGACGTGGACGGAGCCGCCCGCGTTTTCGACTTCGTTGGTCGGCGCGAAGTTCAGCGACGTTTCGTACTCGAATGGTTGCTCGGTCGGCGTCGTGGCGCCGACCGCGACCAGCGCGTCCGTCAACGGCCCTTGCGAAACGATCGGCGTGTAGCAGCAAACCTCATCGAGCTTGTCGTAGTCGCCGATGACGCGAACCGACAGATCGGCAGTCGGTTCGAACAGGAGCTGGCCGCGCAGGGCGTAGCGATCACGGTCATTCAGATCTCCACCGTCGAGATTGTCGGCATACCCATCACGTTGGTTGAAGCTGCCTGACAGGCTGTAGGCCACGGTGTCGCTGATTGGGCCTGAGACGCGGCCGCGAACGATCACTTGGTCGTAATTGCCATAGGTCAGCGAGAGCGAGCCCTCTGGCGTGAAGGAGGGCTCGGCGGTGATGAAGCTGATCACACCAGCAGAGGCGTTTTTACCAAACAGCGTGCTTTGCGGACCGCGGAGGACTTCGACGCGCTCAAGATCGGGGAAGTCAGAAATCGCGCCGGCCGAGCGGGTGCGGTAAACACCGTCGATGAAGACAGCGACCGAAGGCTCGACGCCAACATTGTTCGAGCCGTTACCAAAGCCACGGATAAAGAACGAGGTGTTCGCGCTCTGCTGCAGCTGAGAAACGTAAAGCGACGGCACAACGCTCTGGAGGTCGATAATGTCATTGATCTGCGTTTGCTCGATCAATTGATCGTCCACGACCGACACAGCGACGGGCACTTCTTGAAGCGTTTGCTCCCGCTTCGTCGCCGTCACGATGATCTCATCTTGTGCCCACGCCGCGCCAGCCAGTGTGCTGGCCGCAACCACGCTTGCACTCAGCAACAAGACTTTCTTTGTCATCTGATGTTTCCTCTACTTCACTTTGAAGGTTTATAGGTGCGCCCGAATTCGGGCGAAATTTAAATTAACCAAAAGAACACTCGGGATATGGTTGGCTCTCCGTGATGGCAACCTCTTTGCCCCGCGATGCGGACATTTCGTTTAAAAATCCTGAGGCAATGTCACTTCACAGCCACAGGCAGTCTTTTTGTCTCCCAAAGCACATGATGGTCGACCATGCGCCAGCGACGATGTTTGCCGACATTTAGAACCAGTTTGGTAAAGAAGTGCTAAGCATGTGCGGCGTTATGGTCACAGTCCCAACTAAGTGCTGGCGATGAGCGAGGCCGCCAGTGCCGAGCCGCTTTCCCAGGCTGCGGGCACACCGACGCCATTGCCGAAATAGTCGCCGCACAGCGCGATTGTCTTTGTGTCGCTTCTTCCGAAGGGAGCATCCGCCAACGCTTGGTGGTCGCCAAAGGCGTAGCGCCAGCGGTGCGCGGTCACAAACCTTGGGGCCACGTTCGTGCCGATCAGAGTGCTAAGGGCGCTCAACATCGCGTCGGTGACAAACTCCGCCGAGGCTTCGAGATGTTCATCCGTGAACCCTTGTGTCGCATGGAAGACCCAGCGCTCGCCAGTGTCCCGTCCGGGCTTGGCACTATCACGGATTGCTGAGCCGATGGTGTTTTGATGCGGGTAAAGAACATCGTCTGCGATGGGCAGCGGTTCATCAAATGCAGCCATCACGCTCCATTGAGCACGGCTCTTTCGGCTATCGCAAAAAGCGGATAGGGAAGGGTCGACCGCTTTCGTCAGGACCATGGCTTGTTCCGCTGGCGTCGCAATCACCACCCAATCGGCGGTAATCACCTCTCTTACGCTCTCATCATCCGTCACCAGACGATAAGGAGACTGATCGGTCAGGGGAGCGATGCGCGTGCCGAATTGCGCATCAAGCGCGGCCGCCTCCGTCTTCACCAGCGCATTCATGCCAGGCACGCCCACGAACATTCTGCGCCCCGGCGCAGGCCCGAGTAACGTATCGATATCGCCTTCGACTCGAGGCGACCATTCAGCCGCGTTGCCCTCACGCACCCATCGATCGATCGCTTCGTCGATCGCCGCATTGCCACCTGTGAAAAAGGGGGCACCGTGATCAAATCGGCCTGCGTCGGATCGGCGTGTTGCCGTGCGCCCGCCCGGGCCCCGGCCTTTGTCGAACAAGACGACCTTTCGCCCCGCTGCCGTCAATGCGCGTGCGCAGGCAACCCCGGCGAGCCCGGCCCCGATGATCGCGATATCGATGTGAGGGGGCATGGTCGGTGATCCTTCGCTCTTCCTCGAGGTCGTCAAATAACGCGTGGGGAGGAGGGGACAAGCGTCCCCGGCACCGCCGTCTTACGCAAGGCCATATTCGGCGAGAAGGGCGGGGTCAGCATCATCGCCGAAGAGCAAATCATTCCCCTCGCCACCCAGGATCTCGTCGCTGCCGCTGCCCCCGATGAGTGTGTCATTACCGCCATTGCCCGTGATCGTGTCGTTTCCGCCGCGGCCTTCAAACCTGTTGGCTTCGCCATCGCCGATCAAGTCGTCGGGGCCGTCGGTGCCGATCCCTTCGTTGCTGACATATGCGGGGACCGCGGCGAGCGCGGCGGCGGCATCGATCAAGCCTGCACCCGTATAAAGCGCGTCGACCAGGCGATTGTCCGACGCAAAATTGATCGGCACCGCGGTTGATTTCAGCACGCTTTCGATTTCCTCCGGGCTCAGCGTGGGATTTTGATCGAGGAGCAAAGCAGCAACTGCCGCAGCATGCGGCGCGGCAGCCGACGTGCCAAAGAAGTTCGGCGCGCTGTCGGGATCAAAAAAGCTGCTCGGCAAGTCATCGCCAAAAAAGGTCGTGTTCCCCCCATCGGGCGCGACGATATCAACGCCGGTGATGGTTTGTGGGGTGAGCAAACGATTGCCATCGGGGTCAAAAACCACCGGATAGCTGCCAAGGCTCGAAAAGGTGTTGAGGAAGGGCTGGGAAATGCCTGTGTTCACGGCAGGCGTGTTGAAATAGGCCGCCGCCCCAACCGCGATAGATCCTGCCGCATCAACGTGCCCGAAGACGGTGGACGCGCCGAATTGTGGCGCGTCGATCAAGGCGCCGGTGCTCTCATTCCCAATGACCTTCGGATCGAAGGTCTCGATGAACTCACCGCCCGCGCTCGAGAAGAAAATCCCGGCCATGATGTTGGCTGCAACGTCGTCTGGCGGATCAAACGCGGTCACATACATCCGAATACGGAGAGGTGAACTGCCCTCAGTGTTCACGACGTCGACGATTTCGATGGGGTCGCGAAGATCGCCACCCGAGCCAAAAACATTGTCAGCGACACCTGCCGTCAGAAGCGTTTCTTCCCCTGTGCCAGCGGCAACTTGCGTGATGAAGATGTCGAGATCAGAGGTCGGCGCGAAATCGCCAAAGCGAAGATAGGGTTCGTCCCATTGGAACGAGAGGGAGAAGTCCTCTCCGACCGGCACGACCATTTCAACGTAAGGGGAGAACACTGACGGGTTGGGGTTCCAGTCATGCAGCGGCCCTGCATTTCCAGTGAACACCGCGTCAATGGCGGCGATCGTGTCACCGTCGACGCCGCTATCGCGAAACACATCGTAGAAGGCGTCATCGCGATTGTTGCCCGCGGCCGAGAAATACGTAACGCCCGCCGCAGTCACCTCGTTGATCGCATCACTGATGACGCCGTCCATGAAGATCGGCTCTGTGAAATAGAAGAGATCATCGACCAGAACGTCGGCGCCTGCGCCGCCTTGGCTGGTCGGCGCGGCGAGGGCGCGGATCGCGTTTGCAAAGGCGGTCTGTCCGCCAGTCGCGGTATGGAAAGCCAGCGTGGCGCCGGGCGCGACATCGTGGATGATTTGGAGCATCGCGCGCCCCTCATCCCCATCCGCTGCCACCGAAGTGCCGTCCTGAAGAACCAAAACGTTGTTCGGCAGATCACCTGAGGCGATGTCTTGCGCGACAGTGGTGCGGGTCGGGTCGCCGCTATCGTCGCCGCGGAGCTCAGAGCCATAACTATCAGAGAGGACGCCGATCGTGACGCCGCTCCCGTCGACCTCATAGGTGGCGCGGGCAATATCGCTGCGCTGTGCCGCATCGCCATCGCTGACGACACTTCCCGCAGCTGTCATGAAGGCGGTGGTTGTGATGCCGAGCAGTTCCGCGTCAGGAACAATCTGACTGAGCGCCGATGCAAGACTCGTCGCGCCCTCAGCCGTCAGCGCGCCTGAGATTGCTGTGCGTTTTTGTCCCGTAGAGGTCTCGTATTCTGAGACCACCCATCCAAGGGTCTCTGGGCGAATCGAGGAGCCGGGGGCCAAGGCTTGAAGCGCAGCGACCACGTCGTCGCCGCTCACATTGGCAAAGATCACTTCTGTGCCGACGGTTGATCGACCGGATGCAGTCGCTACCGCGCCTGACCGAAGCCCTAACGTCGCATCAGACTTCACCATTCAAGGGCTCCTTGATCCTTCGCCCAACCTACGTCTCGCCGCGAGACCATCTTCGATTTGCTTTACCATGCTCTTACTGTGAATGCGGGCATCTGGCAGGGGCACCGTGGCCAATGATCCACAGGTCACTGCGAAAACCGGCCTAACGGTTCAGTTTTCGACGGAAATAGTTGCCACACCCGAGCTGTTGGAGGATTGTGCTCTCAGGGGCGTGCAATTAGCGATTTTGTGACGAATAAAAGTTTGCCTCAGTGAGGGGGGTGTGATACCGGAACCGGACCGAGACAGGGAAACTGTATTTCGTGACCTTTGCTGCCGCCATCGCTTTGATTGCACGCCTTTTGCGGGGCGTGGTGCTCAGCATTGTGGCCGAGCGGCTTGTGGCTGTCGTGGTACTCCTTATTAACAGCATATTCCCTCGGGGGCGGCATCGGTAAGCCTACACAATCGGCCGATGCAAGCTCCCGAAAGGGAGCTTTTTTTTTCACTGAAGTACTAAACGACGATCAAGAGAAACGACGGAAGAGATGACAAGACAGAAACGCAGCGACGCCATCACCAAAGGCCCATCAAGAGCGGCGGCGCGCGCCATGTTGCGGGCGACGGGTATGACGGATGAGGACTTCGATAAGCCCTTCGTCGCTGTCATCAACACGTTCTCCTCGGTCACGCCCTGCAATATGCATTTGCGGGAGATGGCCCAGCCGGTCTGTGACGGGGTGCGCGAGGGCGGCGGTGTGCCGGTGGAGTTTGGCACGATTGTCGTCTCCGATGGGATCACCATGGGGCACGAGGGCATGCGCGCCTCGCTGATGTCCCGCGACCTCATTTGCGACTCAATCGAGCTGGCCGTGCGCGGCCACGCGCTCGATGCGGCGGTCATCTTGGTGGGTTGCGACAAGACGCTTCCCGGCGCGGCAATGGCGTTGGCGCGGATGAACATCCCCGGCGTCATTCTCTATGGCGGCACCATCGCGGCGGGCTGCCTGGGCGATAAGAAGATTTCCATTCAGGACACGTTCGAAGCCATCGGCTCTCATGCGCGCGGCGATTTGAACGATGATGGTCTTTTGGAAGTCGAAAAGGCGGCATGCCCTGGGGCTGGCGCCTGCGGTGGTCAGTTCACAGCGAATACCATGGCGATGGCGCTCGCCTTTTTGGGACTCGCGCCGCTCGGCGCAGGGGATCCGCCTGCTTTGGCGCCTGAGAAGGACGAAGAGGCCCGGCGCTGCGGGATGATTGCAGCAAAACGGGCGCTCGAAGGCCCTGATAGTCGCGAATACATCACGCCTGAAAGCCTGCGCAACGCCGCTTTGTCCGTGACTGCATCAGGCGGCTCGACCAATGCGGTCCTGCACCTCGCGGCGATCGCGGCAGAGGCCGAGGTGCCGTTCACCATCGACATCTTTGATGAGATGAGCCGAAAGGCGCCGGTGATCGCGAATATGAAGCCTGGCGGCCGGTTCTTCGCCGAAGATCTGTACGCGGCGGGCGGCTGCCGCCTGTTTGGGCAGCGTTTGCGCGAGGCGGGCTATCTGGTGGATACCCCGACCGTGAGCGGGGAGATGCTGTTTGCTGAGCTTGATAAGGCCGAGGAAGCGCCCGGCCAAGAAGTCGTGATGACGGTGGACAAGCCGCTTAAGCCGACCGGTGGCCTCAAAGTGCTGTACGGTAATGTCGCGCCAGAAGGGGCTGTTCTCAAGACAGCAGGGTACACGAACGAAGTCTTTGAAGGGCGTGCGCGGATCTTCGAAAGCGAAGAAGAGTGCTTCGCGGCCGTGCAGAAAAACGAGATCGTTGAGGGCGACGTTGTCGTCATCCGTTATGAGGGGCCGCGCGGCGGACCCGGCATGCGTGAGATGTTGCAGGTGACGGCGGCGCTGGCCGGCCAAGGCTTGGCCGGTAAAGTGGCCCTGATCACCGATGGCCGCTTCTCCGGTGCCTCGCACGGTTTCGTGATCGGCCATGTCGCGCCTGAAGCGGCCATGGGTGGGCCGATCGGCATGCTGAAAGAAGGCGATACCATTCGCATCGATGGCGAGAAGCGTGAAATCAATGCCGATGTGGACTGGGCCGAGCGCAGCGCGCATCACACACCGAAATCGCCGCGCCGCTTTGGCGGGGCTTTTGACAAATATGCCGCCTTGGTGGGCTCCGCCAGCCAAGGCGCAACGACATTCGTGAAATGAGAAAGGGAACGGATCGATGAGCCAAGAGGAAATGCGCGTCTTTACAAAGGACGACGTCAAACCTGGAACGTTCAACAACAAAACCATCGCCATCATCGGCTATGGGAGCCAGGGGCGCTCACACGCGCGCAATTTGAAAGACTCAGGCCTCGACGTGATCGTCGGTGCGCGTCGCGGCGGCCCGTCGGAAGCCAAAGCCGAGGCCGATGGCTTCCGCGTGTTGGCGCCGGCCGACGCGGCCAAAGAGGCCAATCTGATCGCCATCACCGCCCCTGACATGGCGCATGAGACGATCTTCGAAAATGACGTTCGTCCGAACCTGAACGAAGGCGATGCGATCCTGTTCGCGCATGGCTTCACCATTCTCTATGGCCGCGTGAAGCCGCCGAAGAATGTCGATGTGATCATGGTGGCGCCAAAGGGCCCTGGCGATCTCGTCCGCCGCGAATATGAAAAAGGCCGCGGCGTGCCTTGCCTCTTCGCTGTGCACCAAGATTTCACCGGCACCGCGACCGACAAGGCACTCGCTTACGCTGATGGCATTGGTGGCACTGCGGCGGCAATCTTCGAGACGAGCTTCCGCGAAGAGACCGAAACCGACCTCTTCGGTGAGCAGGCTGTCCTGTGCGGCGGCGCGACCGAGCTGGTCGTCATGGGCTATGAAACGCTGGTCGAGGCCGGCTATCGCCCCGAAATGGCATATTACGAGTGCCTGCACGAGCTGAAGCTGATCGTTGATCTGCTCCACGAAGGCGGCATGGCCAAGATGCACGAATTCATCTCTGAAACGGCCGCCTATGGTGACCTCGTTTCCGGCCCGCGCGTCATCAACGAAGAGACCCGCGAGCGGATGCGCGCCGTGCTGCGCGACATCCAAGACGGCAGTTTCGCCCGCGACTGGATCCTTGAGAACCAGGCCGGCAAAGCCCGCTATGATCAGCTCATGGAAAAAGATCTTAACCATGACATCGAAAAAGTAGGTGAGCGCCTGCGTGACCGGATGACCTGGCTGAAGCCGGGCGCCAACAACGCCGACTGATCTTATTTGTAAGTCTGACCTGAACGTGAAGTGACCGACATGAACCGCCCCGCCATGCAAACCGCCGATGAGACGATCCCGCAGCCGATGACGGGCGCGCAGCTCGTCGTGAAATCGCTATTGGCGCAAGGCGTGGATACCGTATTCGGCTATCCTGGCGGGGCGATCATGCCGGTCTACGACGCGTTGCCGAATTCAGGCTTGCGGCACCTTTTGTGCCGCCACGAACAAGCCTGCGCCTTTGCCGCCGCGGCGGTGGGGCGCATGACCGGTAAGGCCGGGGTGTGTATCGCCACCTCCGGTCCCGGCGCGACCAATTTGGTCACCGGCATTGCCGATGCCTATATGGACAGTGTGCCGATGGTTGCGATTACCGGTCAGGTCTTCCAGCATTTGATGGGCACTGACGCGTTCCAAGAAATTGATATCTTCGGCATCACCATGCCCATCGTGAAACATAGTTATATCGTTCGTAACGCGGACGATATTCCGTCGGTGATGGCAGAAGCGTTCGAGATTGCCGAGCGTGGTCGGCCAGGGCCAGTGTTGATCGATATTCCTAAAGATATTCAGGTGGCGGAAAGCCGTGCCACGCTGATCCCGCGTGCGGAGCGACCCGCGCAAACTGAGCTGAATGAAGATGGTCTTCGCCGTGCCGAGGGCGCTGTTGCCATGTCGCGCAAGCCGCTCTTTTACATTGGCGGCGGCGTTGTGCGTGCGGGCGCTGAGGAAGAAGTGCGTCAACTCGTTGAGCGCTCGGGCATTCCGGCCGTCTGTACCCTGCAGGGTTTAGGTGTGTTGCCGACCGGCCACCCCCAGCTTCTCGGTATGATGGGGATGCATGGTTCGCGGCCGGCCAATTTGGCTGTGCAAGAAGCAGATTTGCTGATCGTGGTCGGCGCGCGCTTCGATGATCGCGCGACCGGCGTCATCAGCACTTTTGCCCCCAATGCGCGTGTTGTCCATTTCGATCGTGATGCGTCGGAGATCTCCAAACTGCGCCACGCCGATGTCGCGGTGCCGTGCAAAATCAAACCGACGCTCGCCGCATTCCGTCCGGAGGCGATCGATATTGGTGATTGGCTCGACCAATGCGAAGCTTGGAAGGCGGAGCATGTTCGCCGTTATGACGCGCCGGGCGAGACGATCTACGCGCCCGCCTTGTTGAAGGAGTTGTCCGAGAAAGCGGGCGATGGCTTCGTCGGCGTTTCGGATGTGGGCCAGCATCAGATGTGGGTCGCGCAGCATTGCCGCTTCTCCCGTCCACAGGCGCATATCACCTCAGGCGGCCTGGGCTCCATGGGCTTTGGTTTGCCGACCGCCATGGGCGCGAAAGTGGCGGAGCCTGACAGCGTTGTCGTGAACATCAGCGGCGACGGCGGCGTGATGATGAATATCCAAGAACTTGCGACGCTGCGCCGCTACAACATTCCGCTGAAAGTGGTGATCCTGAACAACTCCCGCCTTGGCATGGTTCGTCAGTGGCAAGAGCTGTTCTTCGACGAGAACTATTCGGAGACGGATCTGTCGGATAATCCTGACTTTGCCGAAGTGGCGAAGGCTTTCGGGGTCGAAGGATTCACGATTGATCGGCGTGATCAGGTTTCGGAAGGGATCGACCGTCTTCTCGCGGCCGAGGGGCCGATCGTGATGCACGCGGTCATCAATCCCTCCGACAATGTGTGGCCGTTGGTGCCGCAGGGTAAATCGAACGCAGACATGCTGGATGGCGCCGATGGCTATTGAGACACTGACGATCGAAAGCGACGATGTGAATGGTACGCTGCGCCGTATTTGGACGATCATCGAGCAGCGCGGCTGGTATGTGCGTAGCCTCCTTGTTGAAGAGGTTGAGGGCGGTGTGATGACACGCTGTCAAGTAAGCCCCTATGGCTCAACTCGCTCCATCGAGACCCTCCGTTTGCAGATCGAACGCCTGCATAACGTCCGCTCTGTCAAATTGGAGCGGCGGAGCCGCGAGAAGCCGAGCCAGTGGAAGGAAATCCCCCATGCCACGGTCATCTGAGGCAGTTGTCGAGGGCGAGGTATCGAACCCTCTGGGCTTGGCGCCGGACGTCTTCACGTCGATTGTGGAGCGTCAGCACCCGGCCTGGGGGGAGATTGCCGATACGCCGTGCCTGATTTCCAAGAAGCTCTCGGCACAAACTGGCTGCACGCTGTATCTAAAGTATGACAATCTTCAGTACACAGGCTCTTTCAAGGAGCGCGGTGCGCTGGCGAAGCTGTTGAGCCTTTCCGAGGGCGATTCCTCACGCGGGGTTATCGCGGCGTCGGCGGGCAACCATGCCCAAGGCGTTGCCCGCCACGCGGCGCTGCTGGGCATCTCCGCCACCATCGTGATGCCGAAGCATACGCCGCACGTAAAAATCGAGCAGACGCAAATCCTCGGTGCACGTGTTGTGTTGGAGGGCGCGGATTTCGCCGAGGCGAGCCATGCGGCGCGCCGCATTTGCGATGCCGAAGGGATGACGTTCGTCCACCCGTTCGATGATGCGCATGTCTGCGCCGGGCAGGGGACGATCGCGCGCGAAATGCTGGCCGCGGTGCCAGAGCTCGACACGTTGGTGGTGCCGATCGGCGGGGGCGGCTTGATCGCAGGCATGGCGACGGTGGCTAAACAGATCAACCCTTCGATCCGCATCGTCGGGGTGCAGACAGCCCTGTTCCCCGGCATGATCAACGCGATCCGCCGGGCGCAGCGGCCTTGCGGTGGTGTGACCTTAGCCGAAGGTATCGCTGTGGTCGAACCTGGCCAGCTGACGCGAAAAGTGGTCGCTGAGCTGGTCGACGAAATCGTCACCGTGGAAGAGCATCAGCTGGAAACGGCGCTCTCAACTTTGTTGACCACGCAGAAGACACTCGTCGAAGGGGCAGGGGCTGCAGGATTGGCAGCTATCCAAGCGCATCCATCACTCTTCCGTGGGCGCGCAGTCGGCACTGTCTTGTGCGGTGGAAATATCGACCCACGGCTCATCTCCTCGATTTTGATGCGGGAGCTGGCGCGGCAGCGTCGCTTGGGTCGCCTACGGATCGAATTGATCGACGTGCCCGGACAGTTGACGCTGGTTTCTGAGGCCATTTCCGCGGCGGGCGGCAACGTCATCGATATCAGCTATCACCGCATTTTCAACGATTTGCCGGCGAAATCGACCTATCTCGATATCTCGGTGGAAGCGTCGGACAGCGCGCAAATGGACCGTATCGTTCAGTCTGTTGAGGATGCGGGTCTTCGCGTCGTCAAATTGACCAATCAGGCATAACCAAAGGAGGCACTGATGACACTCACGCTCACGCTATCGCTCTTGGCAGCAGCGGGCCTCCTTCTGCTCCTTCGGGAGTTGAATAATCAGCCTGCACCGAAACCCATTCGAATTACCCGAGACACGGACCAGTCATCATGACCGATAACAATTCACAGACGGACGATTTCGTCCGCATTTTTGACACCACATTGCGCGATGGGGAGCAGAGCCCAGGCTTCTCTATGACAATGAAGGGCAAGCTGCGCATGGCGCGCGCGCTCGCCGCGCTGAAGGTCGATGTCATCGAGGCCGGCTTCGCTGCCGCTTCGCCCGGTGACGCTGAGGCAGTGGCCGCCATTGCCGAGGAGGCAGAAGGCCCGACCATCTGCTCGCTTGCCCGGGTACAAGGACCAGATATTGAGGTGGCCTTGCGGTCGCTGGAGCCAGCGGAGCATCGCCGTGTCCACGTCTTTATTGGCACGTCACCAACCCACCGTGAGTTCAAGCTGAAAAAGTCGAAGACAGAAATTCTGCAGGCGATCGAAAACGGGGTCGGCCACGCGCGTTCGGCGTGTGAGGATGTCGAGTTCTCCGCCGAAGACGCAATGCGGACGGAGGAGGATTTCCTCGCTGAGTGCTTCCGTGTTGCGGCTGAGGCAGGTGCCACGACGCTGAACGTGCCGGACACTGTCGGCTACATCACGCCCTCTGAAATCTATGGCCGTTTCGAGCGGCTCATCGCGGCCGTTGGCGCGCCAGAGGGAACGATTTTCTCCGCCCACTGTCACGACGATCTGGGTTTGGCTGTCGCTAACTCCCTGGCGGCCATTCGGGCGGGCGTCCGTCAAGTCGAATGCACGATCAACGGCATCGGCGAACGCGCGGGCAATTGCGCAATGGAAGAGGTTGTGATGGCGCTGCACACGCGGCGCGACCTGTTCGGCGTGGAAAGCCGTCTTGATACGACGCAACTCTATCCAGCAAGCCGGACCTTGGAAGAGGTGACGGGCGAGCGGGTGCAGCGGAACAAAGCCATCGTGGGGCGGAATGCTTTCGCGCATGAGGCGGGCATCCACCAGCACGGCATGCTGGCCAATCGCGAGACCTACGAGATCATGCGCCCTGAAGACATCGGCGCCCCGTCGAGCTCACTCGTCTTGGGCAAACACTCCGGTAAGCACGCCATGTTGGCGCGCCTTGAGGAGCTGGGGCACGAAGTCGATCCCTCCATGGTGCCGGCGATCTTCGCGGCCTTTAAAAAGCTGGCCGATGAGCGGCAGGTCGTGACGGACGAGGATTTGCGGAACCTGGTCTCCGGCGCGTCGAACCGGATCGTGGTTGAGCCCGACTCGATCACGGGGGAGGCGGCAGAATGAGCGGCCAAACCCTCTTCGATAAGGTTTGGGAACGGAACGTCGTCTCGCCTGAGGCGGCGGACCGCCCTGCGATCTTGCATGTGGGGTTGCACCTCATCCATGAGGTGACGAGCCCGCAGGCCTTCACAGTGCTGAATGAGCGTGGGCTGAAGGTGCGTCGCCCAGACCTCACCCTGGCAACCATGGATCACTCCACGCCGACACTGCCGCCGAATGCTGACGGTACACGGCCCTATGCGACCCCCGCCGCAAAGTACCAAGTTGAGACGCTTGTGCGTAACTGCGCGGCGCATGACATTGAGCTGCTCGATTTTGAAAGCGATCGGCGCGGCATTGTGCATGTCATTGGGCCCGAGCTTGGGCGCAGCCAGCCGGGCATCGTCATCGTGTGCGGCGATAGCCACACCTCCACCCACGGCGCCTTCGGCGCGCTCGCTTTTGGCATCGGCACGACGGAAGTCGGACATGTTTTGGCGACGCAGACGCTCTTTCAGCGCAAGCCGAAAGCCATGCGTGTACGGTTTGAAGGGGATGCGACACCTGGCGTCACGGCAAAGGATCTCGCCCTTGCGATGATCCGAGAACTGGGCATTGGTGGGGGTACGGGATACGTTCTCGAATATACAGGGCCGGCCATCGAAGCGCTGGATATGGAAGGGCGCATGACCCTCTGTAACCTGTCGATAGAGGCAGGCGCCCGCGCGGGCATGGTCGCGCCCGATGAAAAAACCTTCGATTGGCTTCGCGGCACGCCAGGTGCACCAGCGGACTTCGCGGCGGCCGTTGCCGATTGGCGCACGCTGAATTCCGATCCCGATGCCGAGTACGACAATGAAATCGTGATCGATGCGAGCGCTGTGGCGCCCATGGTCACATTCGGCGTCACACCCGATATCGGTGCGCCGATCGGGTCGATCATTCCCGCCGCGCAGAACGACGATGAAATGGCCGCCTATACCTATATGGGCGTGAAGGCGGATGAACGCCTTGATGAGATCAAGGTTGATCGCGTCTTCGTTGGATCGTGCACGAATGGTCGGCTTGCGGATATGCGGGCGACGGCGGCAGTGCTGAAAGGGCGTAAAGTTGCCGAAGGTGTGACGATGCTCGTCGTGCCTGGGTCAGAGGCTGTGCGCGCCCAGGCCGAGGCCGAGGGGCTGCATGAGATTGTCACGGCGGCTGGCGCAGAATGGCGCTTGCCCGGCTGCTCCATGTGCATCGCCATGAATGGTGACCGCGGCAATCCCGGCGATGTTGTCGTCTCGACCTCCAACCGAAACTTTAAGGGTCGTCAGGGTGAGGGGGTGCGGACAATTCTTGCGTCGCCCGCCACGGCGGCCGCATCGGCGATTGCTGGGCATGTTGCTGATCCGCGACCCTATTTGAAAGATGAGGTGGCGGCATGAGTGACCGTGAACCTTTCACCACACTGACCAGCCAGACGATTGTTGTGCCCTATCGCGATGTCGATACGGACCAAATCGTGCCTGCGCGCTTTCTTACGATGACGTCGAAGGACGGCCTGGCGGATGCGGCTTTCCACGATTGGCGTTTTGATGAGAAAGGTCAGCCGAAGGATAGCCCCCTGACCGGTGTCGATTTCGCAAGCCATAAAATCCTGGTGGCGGGCGACAATTTCGGCTGCGGCTCCTCGCGCGAACATGCCCCATGGGCCCTTGAAGCCCTTGGCATCAAAGTCGTCATTTCCAGCCGGATCGCCGATATCTTCAAATCAAACGCGCTGAAAAACGGCGTGCTGACGGTGGAGGTCGATAAGGATACGCATCAGCGATTGTTGAGCGACCCCGGCGCGCAAGTGACCGTCGATCTCGATGCGGAGGAGCTGCGGTTCGGCAATCATGTTGTCGCGTTTCGCATCGAACCCTTTGCGCGGCGTTGCCTGCTCGAGGGCACGGATTCCCTCGGCATGCTGATGTTTGCGATTCCTGAAATCGAAGCCTATGAAGCGAGGATGGGCCGATGAGCCATCGCATCGTCTTTCTGCCTGGTGACGGGATCGGTCCCGAAGTCAGCGTTGCCGCACAACAGGTGCTTGATGCTGTCGCCGCTAAACATGGCCTCACGCTATCGATCGAGTCGCATGATTTCGGCGGTGCCGCGATCGATGCCGCCGGTGAGCCATTGCCTGCGAAAACGCTAGATGCATGCCTCAGTGCTGACGCCATTTTCCTTGGCGCGGTCGGCGGGCCGAAGTGGGATAAGGGCGGCCCGCGTCCGGAAGCGGGGCTGTTGGGCCTACGCAAGGAATTGAATGTCTTTGCCAATCTGCGCCCACTGAAAGTGATCCCATCCCTCGCGGCGATGTCGCCCCTCAAAGCGGAGCGTGTGTCGGGCACGGATATTCTGATCGTTCGTGAACTAACCGGTGGTCTCTATTTCGGTGAACGCGAGGAAGGCGATGCGCGCGCCAGCGACTCGTTGGTCTATACCGATACGGAAGTCGAGCGCGTGGCCCGCATCGCGTTCGAAGCGGCGAAAGGCCGTCGGGGCAAGGTCACGTCAGTTGACAAGGCTAATGTGCTAGCCACGTCGCGCCTGTGGCGGAAGACAGTGGAGCGCGTCGCGCAAGACTATCCCGATGTGGCGCTCGAGCACGTTCTTGTTGATGCGATGGCGATGCACCTTATTCAGAAGCCATCGCATTTCGACGTTATCGTCACGGAAAACCTGTTTGGTGACATTTTGTCGGATGAAGCTTCCGTGGTCGGTGCATCTATCGGTTTGCTCGGCTCGGCTTCGCTCGGGGAGGGCACACGTGGCCTTTACGAGCCCATCCACGGTTCTGCGCCCGATATCGCGGGGCAGGGCAAAGCCAATCCGGTAGGCGCCATCTTGTCGATCGCGATGTTGCTTCGCCATTCCCTGGGCGCAGAAGATGCAGCTCAGGATATCGAAGCCGCGGTCGAGAAGACGATCGCCGCTGGTGTGTGTACAGCGGATTTGGGTGGCCCTGCGTCAACGTCAAAGGTCGCCGCCGCCATTGCCGAAGCGGTTGCGTGATTAAGCAATCGCCAAGCCGAATGCCCTAAAATCGCCCTGATCAACCAATGATATAGACCATGATGGAAGAATTCTACCGTATCCGCCGCTTACCGCCTTACGTCTTTGCCGAGGTCAATCGGCAAAAGTCGGAGGCGCGCGCGGCTGGCCGCGATGTTATCGATTTGGGCATGGGCAATCCCGATTTACCGACGCCGAGCTTCATCGTTGATAAGCTGTGTGAGGTCGCGCGCGACCCCAAAGCGCATCGCTATTCCGCCAGCAAGGGCATTTCGGGCCTGCGTAAGGCGCAGGGCCGTTATTATGAGCGGCGCTTTGGTGTGAAGCTTAATCCGGAGACGGAGATTATCGCGACACTCGGCTCGAAGGAGGGGTTTGCGAACCTCGCCAACGCGATCACGGCGCCGGGCGATGTGATTTTGTCGCCCAATCCGTCTTATCCCATTCACGCCTTTGGTTTTATCATGGCGGGCGGGGTGATGCGGGCTTTGCCCAGCGGTCCGGGCCCTGAGTGGTTTGTCAGCGCCGAGAAGGCGGTCAAATACTCCGTGCCAAAACCCATCGCGGTTGTGTTGAACTTCCCTTCAAACCCGACGGCAGAGGTTGCGGGCCTCGATTTCTATAAGGATGTAGTGGCCTTCGCGAAGAAGCACGACCTGATCCTCATTTCAGATCTGGCTTATGCGGATATTTATTTCGGTGATCCGCCGCCATCGATCCTGCAAATTGACGGGGCGAAGGATGTAGCCATTGAGTTCACCTCAATGTCGAAAACCTTCTCCATGCCGGGCTGGCGTATGGGCTTTGGCGTCGGCAATGAGAAGCTCATTGGCGCGCTGACGCGGGTGAAGTCATATCTCGATTATGGTGCGTTCACGCCCATTCAAGTGGCTGCAGTCGCCGCGCTCGATCGGTCGGAGGAAGTCTCCGCCGAAGTGCGCGATGTCTACCGTAAGCGGCTCGATGTGATGGTCGACAGTTTCCACAATGCCGGGTTCGATATTCCGCGTCCGGAAGCCAGCATGTTCGTTTGGGCCCCTGTGCCGGCCGCATTTGAGAATGACAGCCTTGGCTTTGCCAAACACGTCCTCGCCCATGGCGATGTCGCCCTGTCGCCGGGCGTTGGCTTTGGTGAGCGCGGCGAAGGCTTCGTTCGTATTGCGCTGGTAGAGAATGAGCAGCGCATCCGCCAGGCGGCCCGCGGGATTGGCCGCGCCTTGCGGAGCAATTATCCACAAGTCGCGTAGTATCAGGGTTTAGGCGCGAGCCGCTTCACGTTTCTGGCGGCTCGCCTCCCACCATTCCTCCGCAGACATCCCAAGGTAGAGGCCAACGAAGAAGATCAGGCCGAGGCCAGGCGCCATTGGCAAAATCGCCACTGCGGGCCCAGGGCAAAGCCCAGCGATCCCCCATCCGGCACCAAAGAGCGTTGAGCCGATGATGAGCTCGCGCGTGACCTTCCGTGAAGTGGGCACATAAAATTGGTCTTCATTCAACGGCTTCTGCCTGCGCTTGGCGATCTGCCAGCCAATCGTTGAGACGATCAGTCCGCCCGCCATGACAAAGGCGAGGCTTGGGTCCCATTGGCCGAGCGGATCAAGGAAGTTCTGAACCTTCGCAGGATTGGTCATGCCTGAAATGATCAGGCCACCACTGAAAAGGGTGCCAAGCAGAAAAGCGATAATGATCTGGCGCATGGTTTAAATTCCGTGACGAAGGAGCGTGGTGGTGGCAAAGCCGGCCGCCATAAAGATCAGCACAGCGACGATGGAACGAGGTGACAGGCGCGCGAGGCCGCATATCCCATGCCCGCTCGTACACCCTGAGCCGAGTCGCGTGCCAAAGCCCACGAGTAGGCCGGCGATCAAAAGGTGGGGGCCTGTTGCGACGAAGTCGATCGCGGGCAAATGGCCAAGAAGGGCGAGCACCGCGCCCGGCACTAAGAGCCCGGCCGTGAACGCGAGACGCCACCCACGCATCGTGCTCATCGGGCCAATGCCACCCGCGACAATTCCGCTTATTCCGCCAATGCGGCCCAATGATAAAAGGAGGAGCGCTGCAGAGAGGCCAATCATGGCGCCGCCAACACTGGCGCTGAGCGGGGTGAAAGCAGTTTCAGGGGGCACAAGACACCTCTCATTTGACATTATATCATAATGTATATAACGTCTGCGCTGCGAACGCTAGGTCCACAATGCCTCAATACGAAACTGACGAATTTGCCGGCTTTCCGCGTGCTGCGCTTGATCAGCCTGCCCCTCTTTTCGAGGCGCGCTCGACGCAAGGCCACATCCGCTTGGCCGACTATCAGGGGCAGTGGGTCATGCTGTTCGCGCATCCGGCGGATTTCACGCCGGTCTGCACGACGGAATTTGTGGCGTTTGCTCGCGCTGCAGAGGATTTTGCGGCGCTCGATTGCGCGCTATTGGGATTGTCCGTAGACAGTGTTTATGCCCATTTAGCGTGGCTTCAGCAAATTGAAGACGATTTCGGTGTCAAAATACCATTCCCGCTGATCGAAGATCCTTCGCTGAGTGTTTCGCGCGCCTATGGCATGGTGCACCCCGGCGCCAGCTCGACAGCGACGGTGCGCTCTGTGTTCGTCATCGATCCTGAGGGGATCCTTCGCGCGCTGGTGCATTATCCGATGGCTGTGGGGCGTTCTGTCGCCGAATGTTTGCGGCTCGTGGCGGCTTTGCGAGAAACCGCTGGAGCCGGGGGTGTCTCTCCCGAGGGCTGGCGGCCAGGTGATCCGCTCGTCATGCCTGCACCCGTAACGCAGGAAGAGGCGCGCGCGCGGGGTGGTGCGCGCTGGTATGCAGGGGGCGAGGGATGAGCCGCAAAATTGATCTCATAAGCGTGTCAGAGCTGGAGGCCGAAGCCGAGGCGGCTGCCGGTCTTTTGCGGGCACTCGGCAATCCACAGCGTTTGCGTCTCACATGTGCGTTGCTTGATGGGGAATTCTCTGTGAGCGAACTTGAGACGCGAACGGAGATTCACCAGCCGGCCTTGTCGAAAGAGCTCGGGAAGCTGCGCGAGGCTGGGGTCATCGAAGGTCGGCGTCAGTCTAAGTCGGTCTTCTATCGGCTTGTTGATCCGCGCGCAGCTGCGATCATCAGCGTACTCTGCGGGGAGGATCGTCCACTGACCACACCTGCGGTGCCGCGAAAAACCCATGGCGAAGGTAGTGTCTTTGCGCGGATATTGCCGGGGACAAGCCGCTAAAAGCGCGCTTAACTGCGTGGCCTCAAATTATGTTTCGTGACTACGAAGAACACCTTGGTAAGACAAAATACACCTTGTTTCACGACTGCTAAACTAATCAATGATAGGTAGATTTCGATTGTTTCACCTGTTAATTAGTTTTTAGACGATTGCGACTATGGAGGCTGCAAACCGGCGAGACCTTCATAGGAGTAAATGCGGTGAATAATAATAAGCGCCTGGCATATGCCGCGGCCATGTTGACAGTGCTGTCCTCGACAGCCTTTGCGCAAACCAAAGAAATCGAAGTTGCGGCGCGGACCTTCAAGTTCATTGAAGGCGTGCCCTCGGGCAGCGCGACCTTAGGGATCGTGACCGATGGGTCGGGTGCGTCCCAAGCGCAAGCCGATGCCATTGCGGGCGCCCTTGCGGGCGGCAAGGCCATGGGCAG
>CAYFHK010000005.1:0-42852 GCA_964342585.1 uncultured Caulobacterales bacterium
GACGTCTTTGCGGAGCATACCGGCATCGACTTGTCGACGGAGGAACACGACGTCGACACGGTGGGCGGCCTCGTTTTCAGCATTGCCGGGCGCGTCCCGTTACGTGGAGAAGTGCTGGTCCATCCCGATGGCCCAGAAATCGACGTCGTCGAAGCCGATCCACGCCGCGTGCGGCGGGTGAAAATCCGCAAGGCCGCCCCACCGCCAACCGAAACGTCGTCAGAAGCGCCTGAGGCGATTGACGCAGCGTAGGACCCCGGACAACAGCGCGGCATGAAAGCTGAGACTGATCTTGCCGCGCCCCGCGATATCGAACGCCTTTTGGTTCGGGCGTTCGAATGGGTGCGGCAGCTGTCGGGATGGCGGCGCTATGCGCTCGCTTTCGTGTTGGGCATCGCGGCCGCAACGTCCATGGCGCCCTATTACTTTCTGCCCGGTATTATTCTGGGGCTGAGTGGCCTGGCCCTCCTCCTCGACGGCGCAGCCGGTACGACGCGGCCACGCCGCATTGGTTTCCTCGCCGGATGGGCCTTTGGGTTTGGGTACTTCCTGTTTGGGATGTATTGGCTCGGCTTTGCCTTTTTGGTGCAGGCGGATCAATTTGGCTGGATGATCCCCATCGCCGTTCCGGCCTTCACCGGGTTTTTGGGGCTTTTCTTCGCCATGCCCGCGGCACTGGCGGTATCGGTATGGCGCGATGGCGTCGCGCGACTGCTCTTCCTCGCGATTTGTGTGTCCGCTTTCGAGTTTCTGCGGGGCACCATCCTAACGGGCCTGCCGTGGAATTTGTTCGGGCAGGCTTTCGCCGGCACACCCTATCTTGCGCAACTGGCCGCCTGGATTGGACCTTATGGCCTTAGCCTCCTGGTCATCCTCTTTGGCATCGCGCCTGCCGCCCTGGTGGATCAACGGGGCCACGTCTCTTGGCGCGGGCCGATCCTATCCTTGATGCTTTTCGCGGGGATGGCGTTGTTCAGCATCGCGCGCTTGGCCCTCTCCCCCGGAATTTCGGACGCCAATGTCGCCGCCGTGATCGTGCAGCCCAATGTGGCGCAGCGCGACAAGCTGGATCCGGAAAAACAGGCCGAGGGCATGCGCGCCTTGATCGCGCTGACCGTAGAGGGCGCGGCCGAGACGGACGCCGAGACCGTTTATGCGATCTGGCCCGAGAACGCGGCTTGGTCCCTTGCGAACGATCAGCGCGTGCCGCAATTCCTGGGTCAGTCACTACCTGTGCGTGTGCACTTAATCACCGGGACGATCCGGTATGACGACCGGGAGGGCCAAAGGTCATACGCCAATAGCGCGGCCTATTTTGGCCATACCGACGCCGGTGGCGAGAAGCCGCTTGAGGCGGTGTATGACAAACATCACCTGGTCCCGTTCGGCGAATATTTGCCGCTGAAAGGCCTTCTCCGCGCCCTTGGCCTGGCGCAGCTCGCACCCGTTGAAGACGGCTTTGTGCCAGGACCTGGGCCGACCGTTATCGTCACCGCGCCCCAACCCTTTGCGCCGCTGATTTGTTATGAAGATGTGTTCCCGCGGGCGCTCTACCCCGCAGGAAAGCGGCCCCGGTGGCTGGTGACGGTGACCAATGATGCTTGGTTTGGGGACGATGCCGGACCGAAACAGCATCTCGATATTGCCCGGCTTCGCGCCATCGAAAGCGGCTTGCCGATGGCGCGGTCTGCCAATACCGGCATTTCGGCGATGATCGATCCTTATGGCCGGATCACCGGCGAGATCGGCCTTTATGAAACCGGCGTGCTGACCCGCGCCCTGCCGGCCCCCGCCGCGCGGCCGCTTTATGATCGGCTCGGCAACTGGCCATACTTTGGCCTCCTGTTAGGTTTACTCGCCATCGCGAAACGGGAAAAACTTGCAAGGAACGGTTGAGCGCGTTTAGGTTGCCCCGTCGTTGAGTATGCAAGAGGCCGACGAAAGTTATGGCGGAGAAAACCAATAAGCGTGCACCCCACCCCATGGACATTCATGTCGGCAGCCGTGTGCGCTTGCGGCGGATGATGAAGGGGATGAGCCAGGACCGCCTGGGTGAGGAGCTCGGCCTGACATTCCAGCAAGTGCAAAAGTACGAAAAGGGCGTGAATCGGATCGGCGCCAGCCGCCTTTTTGATATTGCCCGCATTCTCGATGTGCCGGTGCAATTCTTCTACGACGATTTTGGCGATGGGCCGGAAACACTGATCGGCTTTGCCGAGACCAACCGCGCCGAATTCGCTGACGAGAAGTCCGATTTTCTCTCTACCCTCGCCACGCCAGAGGGCATGCAGCTCTGCCGGGCCTTCTCCCGCATTCCCGATCCCCATGTGCGGCGTCGGGTGCTGGACCTTGTGAAAAGCCTCGCAGACGAGACCGAAGAAGCTTAACCGGTGAAATAAAGCCCCTTGCATCCGCCCGCCCGAAAGACATAAAGCTTTTCTTATATGTCGACGAAGGCGGTATCATGACGCACAACAGCTATCTGTTCACTTCTGAATCAGTCTCCGAGGGCCATCCGGACAAGGTTTCTGACCGAATCTCCGACGCCATCGTAGATCTGTTTCTCGCGCGAGATCCGGAAGCACGCGTGGCCGTCGAAACCCTCACCACCACCAATAAAGTCGTCCTCGCGGGCGAGGTGAGAAATGCGGGCGAGAAGGTGCGGACCGACGAAATGGTCGCCGCCGCGCGCCGCGCCATCCGCGATATCGGCTACGAACAAGACGGGTTTCACTGGGCCGACGCCGATGTGAATTGCTATGTGCACGGTCAATCTGCCCACATTGCCCAAGGCGTCGACGCCGGCGATGACAAGGAAGAAGGCGCAGGCGACCAGGGGCTCATGTTTGGCTTCGCCACCGATGAAACGCCTGAACTGATGCCGGCGCCGATTGCTTTCTCTCACCGCATCATGAAAGCGCTGGCGGATGCGCGGCACAGCGGCAAATGCCGAGAGTTCCAACCCGATGCAAAAAGCCAGGTGACGCTGCGCTACGAAGACGGCCAGCCCCAATGCGCGACGTCGGTTGTGGTTTCCACACAGCACGTCGAAGGTCTGTCCTCTGACGATGTGCGCGAATTGGTACGCCCCTACGTCCTCGAATGCCTGCCCGAAGGCTGGATGTGCCCTGAAAGCGAATTCTATGTGAACCCGACAGGCACTTTCGTTATCGGTGGCCCCGATGGCGATGCGGGCCTGACGGGCCGCAAGATCATCGTCGACACCTATGGCGGGGCTGCGCCCCACGGCGGCGGCGCTTTTTCGGGCAAAGACCCCACCAAGGTCGACCGCTCGGCTGCCTATGCCTGTCGCTATCTGGCGAAAAACGTCGTCGCCGCGGGCCTTGCGAAGAAATGCCAAATCCAAGTCGCCTACGCAATCGGCGTGGCAAAGCCGCTTTCCGTCTATGTCGAAATGTTCGGCACGGGTGAAGTTGAGCCTGCGAAACTCGAAAACACGCTGCGTGAGCTGATGGATTTGAGCCCGCGCGGTATTCGCACCCACCTCCAGCTGAACCGCCCGATTTACGAGCGCACGGCAGCCTATGGCCACTTTGGCCGCGAGCCGGATGCCGATGGTGGTTTCTCTTGGGAGAAAACGGATCTGGCCGACGACCTCCGCCGGGCTTTTTCATAAGTTGAGACATGTCGGCGCCTGATTGGGACAAAGATCGCCTTTATGGGCGCCGACAAAATAAGCCGCTGCGGGCGCGACCCGCGCAGCTGATGGATGAGGTGCTGCCGCGGATTGCCGTCAGCCCCGAGACTGTTTCTTCAATACTCCAAAATCACGATGGGCCTGCCTGGCTCGAAGTCGGCTTTGGCGGCGGCGAGCACCTCGCCTGGCACGCGGCCCGCAATCCCGACACGCTGATCATCGGTGCCGAGCCTTTTGTGAACGGTGTCGCAAAACTGGTACGGACAGTTCACGAGGAAAACCTTGAAAACGTCCGCATTTGTCATGGCGATGTGCGCCCACTGATGACGCACATGCCGGACGGTGCCCTCTCACGGATCTTCGTGTTGCATCCTGATCCTTGGCCGAAGGTGCGGCATCGCAAACGACGCATGATCTCGCCTGCCTTTTTGAAAGAGGCGGCACGCCTTTTGGTGACAGGCGGCGAGTTGCGCGTCAGCTCCGACATCCCCGAATATATCCGCTGGACCCTGATGATGATGCAGCTCCACAATCGGGAACGGCGCGACTTTGCTTGGACCGCGCGATCCGCACGCGATTGGACGTTGCGTCCCGATGACTGGCCGCAAACGCGATATGAGGCGAAAGCCCTTCGCGAAGGGCGGCAGGCGGCCTATCTGTCGTTCAAACGGCTTTGATCTGTGTGGCGCTTTGCGCCTGGCCCCTTGCCCGCTTTCGCGCCGCCAATACACTCCGTACAGCTCTAATCTCTGCACCCGCCCCGCGACCGGATAAAAGACCCCTGAGTGCAGAGATGCTCTTGCCCACCACAAACGCAGCATCGGCCAAGACTGCGTAGGCCGCCCCGCGATTTTTCCGGAAGTAGCGGTGCCGCGAGTCGAACCAATAGGCTGGCAAGGCGCCCTGTTGTTGCCGCTCATCGTCAAAGTCGGTCGACTGACCCACAAGATGAACCGCCCTCGCCTCGGGCACATACCATATCTCAAACCCCGCCTTTTTTGCGGCGTACTGAAAATCTGTTTCCTCATAATAGAGAAAGTAGTCTTCATCCATCAACCCGATGCGCTCGAAGACCTCGCGTTTGATCATCATTGAGGCGCCGCTCACCCAATCGGTCGGATGCGCCTGATCCGCAGGCAAAGGGGCAACTACGGCACGCTGCAAGAGCCGCGTGACGGGGCCGGTCTGCGCGGCATTTTCCAACTCGCCCAAAGCGGACATCGCCCGAAAGGCTGAACACTGAACGTGGCCATCCTCACCCTCGAGGCGGCTGCCCACAATGCCCACCTGCGGATGCGTGCGCAAAAAGTCAGACAGCGTCACCATATAGCCAGGTGCGGGATACGCATCGGGGTTGAGCAGCAAGTAATGATCGAAGCCCTGCGGCAAGGCGCGCTTCAAGGCGACATTGTTCCCGTAGGAGAAACCGCCATTTTCCGGTGCGGCGATGAAGTGGGCGTCGTCGATCCCGGCGAGCCCCTCAGCGAGAAGGGCGGCATCGCCATTGGGCGACGCGTTATCGACCACGAAAAGGTTTGAGCCCGGCACCGTGCGCATCTCCGCCAGCACCCGCTCCAAATGCGACAAGATCAGCGCCCCCGCCTGATAATTCACAATGATGGTCGCGATAGACATGTAGGCGCTCTCACCCTTTGCCGCTTCGTGGTCGCCCGCCGCGGCACGATCCGGCTTTCCGCTGGCGCCCAAGCTAACGATCAAAATTTTCGTTTCCGTTCATCACGCGTCGTCCTTGCAGCAAAAGGGATGACAAAACGCGCCAGACCCCTTATGTTCATGCGAGCATTTCGAAACCATCGAAAGCGGCCCCGCGGGGCCGCTTTTTTGTTACCTGATCGTTCCTGCCAGATGAGCACAACCACACTCGAAGAGACCCTGATTGCCCTTCTCACCCCCGTTATCGAAACGGCCGGGTTCGAGTTGGTGCGCCTGCGGCTCTCGGGCTCAAAGCGGAAGACGCTCCAAGTGATGGCCGAACGGCCCGATGGGACCATGACGGCGGAGGATTGCGCCACCCTCTCGCGCGCGATTTCTGCGGTGATGGAAGAGGCCGACCCGATCAAGGATGCGTACACGCTTGAAGTCTCCTCCCCCGGCATCGACCGGCCCTTGACCCGCCTCAAAGACTTTGACCGCTGGGATGGGTTTGCCGCCAAGCTCGAACTCACCCAAGTGGTGGAAGGGCAAAAACGTTTTCGCGGCATCTTGGCCGGGGTGGAGGGCGAGGACGTGTTGATTGACCTCGAAGGCGAGGAAGAAACCGCCATGGTGCCCTTTCCCATGATCGCCTCAGCCAAGTTGATCTTGACCGATGATCTCATCACGGAGAGCCTCCGCCGGTCCAAGGCCGAAGAGAAGGGGGACGGGGATGACTAAGCCTCTTTCCGCTCGTGAACGCGCCGGCGAGGGCCGGCCGATCAGACTTGATCATAAGATCCCAGCCTTCGCGGAGATGAGCGGTGCTGTGGCAGACTCAAAGTCATCCCGGACGACCCCGGCTACGAGTCGGGGGAGATCCGTGACCCAACGCCGCATGATCGTACAATATCAAGCGAGGTCAATTCGTGAGTGTTGATTGGTTGGTATATGAATACCCGGATTTGATAGGGAGGACGTTGCAAATCGTCGGCGTCACGACCACCCTCATTCTATTTGCTTGGCTCTTTTCCAGCATTTTGCCTCGTCAGATCGGCACATTGAAAAGAATTCCGTTGAGGACATCGTTTTTTATCGGAACCCTGATCACGTGTTTTCTTGCCGGGCTCGTCGTAGAAGGTCTTATACCTGAGGAAGATGTCCCGGACACCTATTTGATCTTGGGCCCGATCATCATTGCAGCATTAACAACACTGTTCTTTTCATTCGGCTTTTGGCTTGCAGCCAAAATTCTTGGAACCCATCACTAAGTTAAGGAAGCGTAGCCCATGGCCGTTACCGCAAACAAACTCGAACTCATGCAAATCGCTGACGCGGTTGCGCGCGAGAAATCCATCGACAAGATGATCGTGATCGAAGCGATGGAAGATGCCCTCTCCCGCGCCGCACGCTCACGCTATGGCCAAGAGACGAACGTCCGGGCGGAAATCGATCCGCAGACGGGCGAAACGCGGCTGTGGCGCCTGATGGAAGTGGTCGAAGAGGTTGAGAACGATTCCGCTGAGATCTCCCTCAAAGTGGCACAGAAACAAAACCCCGAAGCCGAGATCGGCGACTTCTTGTCGGAGCCGCTGCCGCCGGTGGACTTTGGCCGCGTGGCCGCGCTCGCCGCGAAACAAGTCATCACGCAAAAGGTGCGCGATGCCGAGCGCGAGAAGCAATATAACGAGTACAAGGATCGCGAAGGCGAGATCATCTCTGGCCTGATCAAACGGATCGAATACGGCCATATCATCGTTGACTTGGGTAAGGGCGAAGCGATCATCCGCCGCGATCAACAAATCCCACGCGAACCGCTGCGCCAAGGCGACCGTGTGCGTGCCTATATCGCCGAGGTCCGCCGTGAGCCGCGGGGCCCACAGATCTTCCTCTCGAGGTCACATCCGCAATTCATGGCGCGGCTTTTCGAACAGGAAGTGCCCGAGGTCTATGACGGCGTGATCGAGATCAAGGCAGTCGCACGTGATCCGGGCAGCCGTGCGAAAATCGGCGTGTACTCGAACGATAGCTCCATCGATCCGGTCGGCGCCTGTGTCGGGATGCGGGGGAGCCGCGTGCAGGCCGTTGTCGGCGAGCTGGGCGGGGAGAAGATCGATATTGTGCCGTGGTCGGAAGACACCGCCACCTTTATCGTGAACGCGCTTGCACCAGCAGAGGTGGCGAAGGTCGTGCTTGACGAAGAGCTTGAGCGAATTGAGGTCGTCGTCCCTGATGAGCAGCTATCGCTCGCTATCGGTCGTCGCGGCCAGAACGTGCGGCTCGCTAGCCAGCTCTCAGGTTATGAAATCGACATCATGACCGAGGAAGAAGAGAGCGCGAAGCGGCAGAAGGAATATGCCGAACGCTCGAAAACTTTCATGGAAGTGCTCGATGTCGACGATATGATCGCAAACCTTCTGGTGGCGGAGGGTTTTGCCCGCGTCGAAGAGATCGCTTACGTCGACATCGAAGAGATTGCCGAGATCGAAGGCTTTGACGAGGAAACCGCGCAAGAGTTGCAGGCGCGCGCCCTTGACTGGCTTGAGAAGGAACGCGCCGAGCTCGATACCAAACGCAAAGAGCTGGGCGTCGAAGACGACCTTCTCGAAATGGAAGGTCTTACGCTGAAGATGCTCATCGCGCTTGCCGAGGAAGGCGTGACGACGATGGAAGACCTCGCGGGGTGCGTCGCCGACGACCTGACCGGTTGGACCGAGCGCGTCGACGGCGAGAAGAAGCACTATGAGGGCATGCTGGAGAAGTTCCGCATCAAGCCGGACACGGCAGAAGCCGTTGTCGCCGAAGCCCGCCGCCGCGTTGGGTGGGACACGGATGAAGAAGAAGGCGACGAAGCGACCTCCGAGTAAGCGTTAGGAAAAATCGGGCAGCATGGCACCCGCCATGCTGCCTTTCTCTTAGGCGTTAAGAGCGTAGGGGATCGCGTCGCAATAGCGCTTCATGTCTTCGATCTTGCCCATGGAGACGCGTGACCAATTTGCCCACGCATCGCCATAAGAACCGCGCACTGAGATATTCTTGTCTTTCATCCGCGCAACGAAATCGTCCGCCTTCATCCCCACATCGACGTAAACGAACGCTGCGCCCGATGGGACGTATGACAACCCGTTGGCTGTCACCGCTTCTTCGACCATCTCACGGCCCTCGCGAATGCGCGCGCGCGACATTGCCAAGAATGCTTCATCGTTCAAACTTGCGATCGCGCCGACGACGCCGGCGAGATTGGGGATGGTGAGATTGTGGTGCGCAATCCGTTCTGTCACCTCTGGTGAGGCAACGGAGTAACCGATCCGCATGCCGCCCATGCCGTAGATTTTCGAGAAGGTCCGTGTGACGATCACGTTCTCGCCCGCACGCACCATATCCATAAGCGAGGTGGCCTCCATATCGTCGACAAAATCGATATACGCCTCATCGATCAACACGGCGGCTTTTGGGCCCACCCGGCGCACAAAGGCGCGCAGCTTTTCCCCGTCGATCACCTCACCTGTCGGGTTGTTCGGATTGACGAGGACAACGAGGGACACATCGTCCGTGACCGCCGTTTCCATGGCCTCCAGATCAACCGAAAGATCCGCCTTCAGCGGGACGCGTTTGATCGGCCCGACCACCGCTTCGGCTTGCCGATAGGGCGAGTCGAAGGTGAGCGCTGGCGCCAGCAGCTTCCCTTCCGCAGCATACGCCAACCCGGCTGCAGAGAGACATTCAGAAGAACCCGTGGTGACCGTCACCTGATCGGGGCTCACGCCATTCCGCTCAGCGATCATCTCTTGCAGGTAAGGCGTGGTCCGCCAGGGATAGTAGGCGCCTTTGGCCACCGCATCCTGCATGGCGGCAACCGCCTTCGGGCTGGGGCCATAAGGGTTTTCATTCGACCGCAGGCGCGCCTCACCGGGGAAGGGCCCGTAATGTGACGTGATGCCGGCAGCCGCCGTTGCAGCGGTTTTGCCCAAAGCGGCCGAGCCAAAAAGCGATGCGCCCGCGAGCGCAGAGCCCGCGCCCAAAATGTGTCGGCGATGAAGGTCGGTCATAGCATAATATCTCCCATTTTGCTGCATTTGCTCACAACTTCGCGGATACGCCAAGCTTGCGCTGCTGTGCGAGAGACGTGGGATGGTTTGACGGATGCTTTTTGCTGGGCGTATGCGTCCTGAATTCCCGCAGACGAAGGACGGATGGCGCTGCCCATGGTGAAAACCCGGCATAATGATCGGCGCTGTGTCGGCACAGGCGCGGCCTTGCCGCCGGGCGAGCCGGCCATTCGCTTTGTCGCGGATCCAGGTGGCGTTTTAATGCCCGATCTTGCCGAAAAGCTGCCCGGCCGCGGCGCATGGGTGGCAGCGTCAAAGACGGCACTGGCCAGTGCGCTAAAGAAGAAGGCTTTTTCCAGGTCGCTCAAGCGGGCGGTTTCGTTGCCCCATGATCAGCCGGATGAGGCGTTCGTTTCGGAAGTGGAGCAAGCACTACAGGTACGGGCGCTCCAGGCACTTGGGCAAGCCAGACGGGCAGGATCCATCATCACCGGTTTTGAGAAGGTCAAAGCGGCCGCCCCCACTTTGATTGGGTACCTCACCCCTGATGACGCCGCGGCCGATGGTGTTCGAAAGATCGCCGCTGTGGTTGAGCGGAGCGCTGTTGCGCCCCATATCCAGATGCCGGTCGCAAGTGATATACTCAGCGCAAGCTTGGGCGGTCCGGGGATCGTCCATGTGGGAGTTGCCGGTGGGCCTGCAGGCCGTGCCGCCCTCAAAGAAGTGGAGCGATGGTCAAACTTTCATGACCATCAGCGCGAAACGGCCCCTTCGGGCGAATAAATTGCGACCAAGGCCGTGGACCGGCGAGGGCGTAGACGGTATGGGTCGCGCTTTCACGCAGGTCGCGTGAGAAACCAAGGCACCTGTGCCGCGACGGCAATGGCGCGCCGGGCCAAGAAGACATGATTTGGGTTGCATGGGCGGCCCGACGGAGACCTATGAGCGACGACACCCAAGAGAAGTCCACGAACGAACGCCGACCGCTGACTCTGCGCAAGACGGAAAAAGGCGCGGTGAAGCAAAGCTTCCCGCATGGCCGCACGAAAACCGTGGTCGTGGAGAAGAAGCGGCGCGTCCGCGCGCCGGGCGAAGGAGCAACTGGCGGCGCACCATCGCCCGCCAGCGCTGCCCCGACGCCAGCATCCGAGGCCGAGGACGCAAAGCCTGAGGCGGAGAAGGCCAAAAAGGCACCGGCCGCGCGGAGCGGCAACGCAGCGCAGGCCAAAACTGGAAAAGCGCGCCCGAAGGTGCTGCGCCAACTCTCTCCGGCTGAACAAAAAGCCCGCCAAGCCGCCCTTTTCGCCGCCAAGAAGCAGGCTGAGGAGAAGGCCAAGCGCGAAGCGGCCGAACAGGCCGAGCGCGAACGTCGTGCTGCCGAAGAGCGCGCGAAACTAGAAGCCGCGCGCAAAGCGCAAGAAGAAGAAGACGAGAAACGGCGCAAGGAAGCGGAAGCGCGAGCCAAGGCTGAAGAAGAGGCGCGCAAGGCGCTCGAAGCGGAAGACGAAGAGCGTCGCAAAAGGAACGCTGCCAAGAGCCCTGGCGAGGTGAGCACAGATCGCCGCGGCCGGAAGGGTGATGACAACGAGGCGGATGACACCAGCACGGCGGATGATCCGCTTTCGGCGCTGGGCGGCCGCATTAAGCAGAAGCGCAGCTTCGCGAACCAAGAACAAAAGACCAAGGAGGCGCCGAAGCGTCGCTCCGGTCGTTTGACCATTGCCAAAGCGCTTGAAGACGATGAGCGCCAACGTTCGCTCGCGTCTGTTCGTCGGGCGCGCGAGAAAGAAAAAGCGGCCCGCGCCAAGCGGACCCAAGACACCTCTCGCCAAGTTCGGGAAGTGGTGATCCCAGAGATCATCACCGTGCAAGAACTGGCACAACGGATGACCATGCGGTCTACGGACCTGATCCGAGAGCTGATGAAGCAAGGCCAGATGGTCCAAGCCAATGCGTCGCTCGATGCGGACACAGCTCAGCTGATTGCTGAAGACCTCGGCCACACCGTCAAGCGCGTCTCTGAAGCAGATGTGGAAGAAGGCTTGATCGGGGCTGACCCGGAAGATGCAGTGCTGTCACCGCGACCGCCAGTGGTCACCATTATGGGCCACGTCGACCACGGCAAGACGTCACTGCTCGATGCGCTGCGCGAAGCCAATGTGGTCTCAGGCGAGGCTGGCGGGATCACCCAGCATATTGGCGCCTATCAAGTTGACGCCCCAAGTGGCGACGGGAAGATCACCTTCCTCGACACGCCGGGCCACGCAGCCTTCACCGCGATGCGGGCCCGCGGCGCGAATGTGACGGATATCGTCATCATCGTAGTCGCGGCCGATGACGGCGTGATGCCGCAAACCGTTGAGTCGATTAACCACGCGCGCGCCGCCGGCGTGCCCATCATCGTGGCGATCAACAAGATCGATAAGCCTGGGGTCGACCCGAACCGCGTGAAAACCGAGCTGCTTCAGCATGAGATCCAGGTCGAAAGCATGGGCGGTGAAGTGCAAGACATCGAAGTGTCGGCGCTGAAGAAGATCAACCTCGATGGCCTGCTCGAAGCCATTCAGTTGCAAGCCGAATTGCTTGAGCTGACAGCGAATGCCGACCGCCCGGCCCATGGCACGGTGGTCGAAGCCAAGCTCGATAAAGGTCGCGGACCGGTCACGACCTTCTTGGTGACGGCAGGGACGTTGAAACGCGGTGACGTGCTTATCGCGGGCGCGGAATGGGGCAAGGTTCGGGCGCTGATCGATGACAAAGGTCAGCAGATCAAGGAGGCGGTGCCGGCCCAGCCGGTCGAGATCCTTGGCCTAAACGGCGTGCCAGAACCGGGCGATCAATTCGTGGTCGTTGAGCATGAAGCCCGCGCGCGTGAAGTTGCCGATTTCCGTCAACGGAAGAAGCGCGAGAAAGCAAACGCGGCCACTAGCGGCACATCGCTCGAGCAGATGATGGCACAGCTGCAAGACGCCGAGATCAAAGACCTGCCCATTGTCATCAAGGCGGATGTGCAGGGCTCGGTCGAGGCGATCGTTGGCGCGCTGACCAAGATGTCGAACAAGGAAGTGCGCGTTCGCGTCCTGCATACGGGCGTTGGCGCCATCTCCGAAAGCGATGTGATCCTCGCCGAGGCAAGCTCTGCGCCGGTGATCGGCTTTAACGTTCGGGCCAACAAACAGGCGCGTGAACAGGCCGAACGGTCCGGTACCGAGGTGCGTTATTACTCGGTGATCTACGACCTCATCGACGATATCAAAGGCACGCTCACTGGGATGCTCGATCCCGAATTGCGCGAAACCTTCCTCGGCAATGCCGAAATCTTGGAGGTGTTCAACATTTCCAAGGTGGGCCGCGTCGCCGGTTGCCGCGTGACCGAGGGTCAAGTGAAACGGGGCTCGAAAGTCCGTCTGCTGCGCGATAACGTGGTGATCCATGAGGGTGAGCTGTCACAGCTCAAACGCTTCAAGGATGACGTGAACGAAGTGCCCGCCGGTCAAGAATGCGGCATGAGCTTTGCCAACTATGACGACTTGAAGGCGGGCGATGTCATCGAATGCTTTGACGTCGAGCGGGTTGAACGGACGCTCGAAAGCGTTGCCTAAATCGTGACGATCGGGCCTTCCGCCCCGATCATCGCTCCCTGCACCAGGTTCTGTTGCGCTTCTTTGTAGGGCGCGCTTAGCTCTTTCGTATGATAGCGATCATCAGCATTTTGATCATGGCAATTACCCCAAACGTGACCTCTCCATTTCTTGAGGAGGTACGCTGGCAAAATCGCCTTTTCGTCCGCTGCGATGGTCAGGTGACGGACATTGAGCGCAAGAGCGACGCGTTGAGGGCGGATTTCGCGGACCGGGATATTGCTGAAATCTATCTCGCCGATGGTTTCGTGATGGAGGCCTTAACGCCCGAGACAGCTTCAATGCCTAATGCGTTCGCTAATATGCGTAGCCTAAATGAGCCAAATCAGGCGGCTATCAAAGCGCTCGCCCAATGCGATGCCGAACACCGCTTCGCGCTCATAGGCAAAGACGGCCTTTTGAAAAAGCGTTGGAAGACGCAACCGTCCGCGGACAAGCTATTCGCGATCATCGATGCCATGCCGATGCGGCAAGAGGAAATGCGGTCGAATTCGCGCTGACCACTCGTGCAACGCCTGGGCGCCGCTGCATCAATGCGGCTCGAGCAAGGCCGCGCGAATTGGCTCTGACGGCATCCTCGGACATTGCGAGATCTGCCGCTTTGGGCTAGAGCCGCGCTCTGCCAAGGCTGCGCGCCTGGGCAACGCCGCATTAGCTCAGGTGGTAGAGCATCTCATTCGTAATGAGGGGGTCGCTGGTTCGAGTCCGGCATGCGGCACCAGCCTAAAGATTTCCCTCGCCTTCCCGCAGTGAGCCCGAAAGCGATTATTAGGGCAGACCTCACCCACTTAGCTTACGTTTAATGAGCTGAGGCTCAATTCTGTGCGGATCATCGGACCGCAAATTGAGAGTGCCCGGTTGTTTAATGACCGGTTTCTTTTGCCCATCGTTCAGGCTCGATGAAGCAGGGGAGGTTCGCCAAAGGCGCGGCTTTAAACCATTTGCAAGAGAAGCCGTCGCACCCAACGGTGTTGTGCTCCCAGCCGGTTTGATTTCGTCTAACGACGTTAACGGCGTCGCGCAATCGTGTGCGCCAAAGCGGCTAAAATCGACTTTGTAGATCATTCGCCATGGCTCGCGGCTGAAGCGGTCTACCTGTTCATACAGTTTCGCTGGCAGCATCGAACGCAGCGAACGCGGCCTCGCAAGCGCACTTGTCCGCAAATTTGACGAGGTGAATACCGGATCGACTTCCTGCTCGAGAAATCGGAGGAAGGCTGCCTCACTGGGCATGGCGCGATAAAGGTCGACGATAACCGCAAGACCCACATTGTGGACGTATCCAACCCCTGTGGCTTCGCGCGCACGCTCCAGCGTCGTCGCAACATGAGTGTTTGCGAGCTCATCAACACTCAAAAGCATGGCACCAATTTGTTCGATCTTGTCGGTCCGTGACGGCAATAACGGCCATGCCGTTGCAGCATCGATGGCTTCGGTTCGCGAAACTAAGAATTTGAGGCTACCGATGAGATCGACGAGTGATGTTTCAAACCGGTTCGAGAACATGGAAGTGTCTGCACCGAGAGTGTGCAGAGACTCTCGGATGACTTTCAGCGAACGCTTCTCCGATTCGACACTCTCGCCGAAAGTCACGGCGCGATAACCGAAGTGATCAGGTAGGATTTCTTCGTTGAAAACAATTTCAAGCCGCTTGCTGACCTCCTGGAGGTTTTGAATGGCTTTCTTTCCTTCGACGCTGCCAGAGAGCTCTTCGGCGACCTCAACAATATTCACACGGCCCGCGGAGGCTTGGGCTTTTTCAAACCCGTTTGCTATCAGGCTGAAGAAATCGCCACCCAAGTCGGAATAGTCCGACAATAGGCTGGCTGAATGCGTCCACGCGTAATTCATCCGGTCGAATCGATCCAACAGGAAGTTCAGCCGCGCGAAGCGCTCTTGACGTGCCCCCACATCATAGGTGGAGGTTGCGACAAACGCCGCGACAATAGCACCGACGATCGCGACGGGGATACCGATGAGAAAATTCAAGTAGTCGGCAAGATTTCCGGAGAAATCATCCTGCTCCGGCGAGAATGCGATGTCCTCAATGCCGGTGAACCTGATACCGAGATACGTCACGATACTGATGACAATTAGTATGCCAACAAAAATGCCCGCGGCTAGCAGAACAAAATGAACCCATGCGCGAAATCGTTGCATTATTTCCCCCACCCAATCCCGCGGACTTCCTACCGCGAAGCTAGACGCCGAACAAGACACGGTTAATATCGTTAGTCCTTCTTCGCCGACCTTCGCTTGCGACAGCTTCCCAGCCCGTGCCAAGACCATCTTTTTGATTGACGAGGGCGCGATGAGCGGGGGCATTTTCCGAGTGGCCGGTGGGGCCATTATCGGTCTGATTGTTTTGGTTGTTCTCGGCCGCGTCGCATTGGCGCCACCGCAGCCGGAGACTTCCGCTGGCTACCCGGAGCGTCCCGCAACCATCATTGCGCCTTATGGGGCGGGCGGCAGCAGTGACACCCTCGCGCGCATCCTCGCTGAACGCTTAACCGATGAGCTGGGTGGCAATTTCATTGTCGAGAACCGGCCCGGCGCGGGCAGCCGTATCGGGATCGAAACGGTCGCGCGGGCAAAGGCGGATGGGTACACGCTGCTCCTGGCGGACATGCCCTTCGCCATCGTGCCGAACGTTTACGAAGGCGTTGGCTATGCGCCCGACGAGTTCGTTGCCATCGCGCAGCTGGGGCTCGCACCGATGGTGCTCTTCGCGCGGCCGGATATGGAAAACGCCTCGATCGAAACGGTCGTGTCGCTGGCGGCAGAGCCCGATGCGGTCGCGGTCGGGTCCGGCGGCATCGGTGCAACGACCCATATGGTCGCCGAGCTCTTCCAGGCCGAAAGCGGGACCAGCCTGCTCCATGTCCCGTTTGGCGGCACGGCCCAGTCGCTCCAAGGCCTCGCCGGATCGCAGGTGGATGTCGCTTTCGGCTCTTATGCCTCGGGCCGTTCCCTCGCAGAGGCAGGCGGCATTCAAGCCATCGGCGCGACAGCGCCAGCGCGTATCGACATCCTTCCCGATGTGCCGACCTTCAAAGAGTCGGGGATAGACCTTGAAGTGTACCATTGGTGGGGGCTGCTGGCGCCTAAAGGCACGCCCGAAGATGTCATTGTGACTTTGCGTGACACGGTGGCCACCGTTCTGGCCGACCCGAGTGTCAAGCAACGATTCGACCAGCTAGGTGTCAGCCCGGCTGAGCTATCCCCCGACGCCTTCCAAGCTTTCCTCACCACCGAAAGCGACCGATGGGGGAGGATTGTAGAGGCCGCCGACATAGAAGTTCGGCAATAGATCCGTCCCGGGAGCGTTATGTGTCTCGCCTAATCAATAGCAATACATTGGGCGGTCTGGCGCTACTGGCCTTCGGGGCCATCTATCTTGGTATGGGTGCCGATTATACGATGGGCACGGCTCAACGGATGGGCGCGGGTTATTTCCCCATGCTTGTCGGCTGGCTCATCGTCGGTGTCGGTGTGCTGATCGTCTTGAGGGGCTTTCTCCAAGGCGGCATCAAAGGCGCCATCGCGTGGCGACCCTTGGCAGCCATCTCCGCATCCATCGCCGCCTTCGGGATCGCGATGCCCCTCTTTGGGCTCGCACCTGCGGTCATGGCGTCGGTCGTCCTCTCGGCAACGGCTGAGACGCCAATCGTGCCAACACGGGTTGCGATCCTCTCAGCGTTTCTCATCCTGCTGGGATATCTCGTATTCGTCGTCACGCTCGGTATGCCAATGCCGCTTGTTCGTCTGCCATGATGGAGGTTTTCGGCAACCTCGCCCTTGGCTTTGAGACGGCGCTGGCGCCCCGCAATCTCACTTATTGTTTTCTCGGGGTTTTGCTTGGTACACTGATTGGTGTGCTTCCTGGCATTGGCTCGCTGGCGGCTGTGTCCATCCTGCTGCCGGTGTCCTTCTATCTACCCCCGGAGGCGGCAATCGTGATGCTGGCCGGCGTCTATTACGGCGCTGAGTATGGCGGGTCCACGGCAGCAATTTTGCTCAAGCTTCCGGGCACGCCCTCATCCGCGGTGACAGCCATCGACGGGAACCCTATGGCGAAAAGCGGTCGGGCGGGTGTGGCTCTCTTCATCACCACGATCTCCTCTTTCGTTGGGGGAACCTTTGGGATCATTCTCCTGATCGCGCTCGCACCAGCACTGGCGCAGATGACCTTGGTCTTCGGGCCCGCTGAATATTTCTCTATGATGGTCCTTGGGCTGATTGGCGCGGCGACGATCACGAGCGGATCGCCGGTTAAGGGCTTGGCGATGGTTCTGGTGGGCCTCGCCCTCGGAACCGTTGGCACAGATGTGAACAGCGGCACAGCGCGGTTTACCTTCGACGCGCTCGAGCTCTATGACGGCATCAGCCTCGTTGCGCTGGCCATGGGCCTCTTCGGCGTGGCCGAGATCATCTCGTCGATCAAATCTGGGGGAGAACACCAGATCCGGCAAAATGTCCGTATCCGCGATTTAATCCCAACCCGCGCGGATGTGAAACAGGCGCTTTTGCCCATGGGCCGGGGGGCCGTGGTGGGCAGCGCGGTGGGCATCTTGCCGGGTGCGGGCCAGACCATGGCCGCCTTCTTTGCCTATTCACTCGAAAAAATCGTCTCGAAAACGAAGCACCTTTTCGGGAAGGGCCACATCCCCGGAATAGCTGCGCCAGAAGCGGCCAATAACGCCGCCGTGCAGTCAGCTTTCATCCCGACACTGACGTTGGGAGTGCCCGGCAGCGCGACTATGGCGATCATGTTGGGCGCGCTTCTCATCCATGGGGTCTCGCCGGGTCCCTCCCTCATTGATCTCAACCCGCACATCTTTTGGGGGCTGATCGCCAGTTTCTGGATCGGTAATGTGCTCCTTTTGGTCTTAAACATCCCCTTGATTGGACTTTGGGTCCGTCTCCTTCAGATCCCGTATCACCTCCTCTATCCGGCGATCCTTTGCCTGATTTGCATCGGCGTTTACTCGGTCAGTTTCAGTGCCTTCGATATCGGCCTTGTTTTAGCATTCGGCGTCGTCGGCTATTTCATGCGCGAGGGCGGGTTCGATGCCGCGCCGCTGATTGTCGGGTTCGTCCTTGGGCCGATTATGGAAGAGAATTTGCGACGCGCCATGCTGATCGGGCGCGGCGACCCTTCTATTTTTTGGGAAAGGCCCATCAGTCTGTGGATTCTGGTGATCTCTGGCCTTCTCTTGTTGTGGACGTCGGTCTCGTTCCTCCGAGCGTCGACACAGAAGACCGCAAACGCTCAAGCCAAACCCGAAGGAAAGTCAGCCTAATGACTGGAGTCAGTTCTGACACGACTAGTCGGATGATGCGAGATTTGAACAGCCTGTGCGACTTTGGTGGGCGGCTGTCGGGTACGCCATCGGAAGCGGCGGCGCGGGATTGGCTCAGGCAAGCGGGTGCCGAGGCGATGGGCGTGCCAGCCATCCCGCACGAGGTCCCCTATGAGGGCTGGCGTGCGACCCGTGTTTCTCTCGAAATCGAGGGGGTCGGTCTTGTCGATGCGCATCCGCTGTTACGGTCAGCGGCGACCCCACCAGAGGGAATAGAAGCCGAGGTTGTTGATCTTGGCCGAGGGATTGAAGCGGACTTCGTCCGTGTCGGGGATGATCTTCGCGGCCGGATCGCCATGGTCCGCCACGAGGTGATGTTCTCCGAAGGGACTTTTCACCGGCGAAAGAAGCTGCAACTGGCCCAAGCCGCGGGTGCTGTTGGCGTCCTTATCGTTTCCCGCACGCCGGGCGGTCCCGTCACAGGCTCCGCCCGCGTGGAACAAGAGACGCCGCCCGCGCTGGGGATCAGCCCTGAAACGGCCGAGCTATTGACTGACAAGGGCGGCAAGAGGCGGCGCGCAAAATTCATTATCCAGACGGAAGAAAAACCAGCGGTCGCCACCAACCTCATCTTTGACCGGGCCGGTCCCAGCGGAAAATGGGTGGTCCTTTCCGCGCATTATGACGGGCACGATCTAGCCGAGAGCGCCCTCGATAACGCGTCGGGTGTTGCGGCGTGCTTGGAAGTGGCGCGACGGCTTTCGAAAGAACCCACCCCCCATGGCCTGCGCCTCGCCTTCTTCACGGTGGAAGAATGGGGCTTGCAGGGGTCCCATCGATATCTCGAAGAGATGGACCAAAGCGACCGCGAAGACATCCTGCTCGACGCAAACGCAGACACCGTCGCCGGGGGATCGCGACTAACGGCGATGACCAGCGGCTTTCCCGGGCTAACGGCGTGGATGAACAATTGGGCAAACGCATCGGGCACTGACATTAACATCTTTGAACCGTTTCAGGCGAATTCCGACAATGCCAGTTTTGCGCGGTTCGGGATCCCCGCCTTCCGATTGGTCTCGGGCTTCAATGAACCCGACGCGCCGGTTAGACATGTGCTCACCCCTGGCGACACGCGGGATTTAATCGCGCCCGAAGACATGACTCGCGCCGCGAATCTGTTGGAACAAATTACGCGAGAGGCGCTGAAGAGCTCAGTAGGCGATGCAATGGGATGGCGAGCAAAGAATGCAGATTGATCGGATAAGCGAATGCTGACGCCTCGCCTTGGTTTTGGCGGCGCAATCACCGCGCCCCATCATGCCGCCAGCCTCGCCGGCCGGGACATCCTGGCCGCAGGCGGCACGGCCATTGAAGCCATGGTCGCGGCGGCGGCGGCGGTCGCCGTTGCGTATCCGCATATGAACGGGATTGGCGGGGATGGCTTCTGGCTGATCCATCGGTCCGGTGCGGCACCCATCGGCATTTCGGGATGTGGCCGCGCCGCGGGGCTGGCAACGCCCGAATGGTATGCATCGCGCGGCGCGACCGAAAGTCTGCCGACGCGCGGCGCCCATGCCGCCCTCACCGTACCCGGAACAGTCGCGGGTTGGGCCAAGGCGCTACAGCTCGTGCAACCGGCGCGCCGTTTGCCGCTATCGGATCTCTTGGCCCCCGCGATTGCCCTCGCCGAGAACGGCGTGCCGGTGACGGCGAACCAATCAGCGACAACGACTGACAAATTGAGCACGCTGAAGGGCGTGCCCGGCTTTGACGATGCGTTTTTGGTGGCGGGCGCGGCGCCAAAGCCCGGCGATCGATTGCTGCAAAGGGCTCTGGCCCGGACGCTGGCGCGTTTGGCGGAAGCGGGGCTCGATGACTTCTACCGCGGCGACATCGCGGCAAGTCACGCAGCGTTCCTTGAGGAACAGGATAGCCCGCTTCGCCTAGATGACTTTCATCGGTACACAGCAGAAGACGTGACGCCGCTGACCGTTTCAACGCGCCACGGCCAGCTATACAATATGCCGCCACCAACCCAGGGCGTGTCTTCGCTGATGATCTTGGCGCTGTTCGATCGTCTAGGGATCGACGACGCAGACGGGTTTGCCCATCACCATGGCCTGATCGAGGCAACGAAGCAGGCCTTCCTTCTACGGAATAAATCGCTTGGCGACCCTGACCATATGGAACGGCCCGCGCAGGATTGGTTGGACAGCGCTGATCTCGATGCCCTCGCCGCACGGATCGATCCCGCCAAGGCACTCCCCTGGCCGCATGAGCCCTCTGCCGGCGATACCATTTGGATGGGCGCGGCGGACAGCGAAGGGACGGTCGTCAGCTTCATTCAATCGGTGTTTTGGGAGTTCGGCTCGGGGCTCACCTGCGGCGAGACGGGGGTCTTTTTCCAGAACCGCGGGGCGGGGTTTTCTCTCAAGCCGGGGCCGAACCAGCTCGGGCCGTACCGCCAACCATTCCACACCCTAAACCCCGCCTTGGCCCATCTCGCCGATGGGCGGGTCATGGCCTATGGCACCATGGGCGGCGAGGGTCAGCCCCAGACCCAAGCCGCTCTCTTCACGCGCCACGTGCAGTTCGGCCAGAACCTGCAAGCCGCCATTACCGCGCCCCGGTGGCTGCTCGGGCGCACCTGGGGCAATGCGTC
Source organism: uncultured Caulobacterales bacterium (assembly GCA_964342585.1). GTDB lineage: Bacteria > Pseudomonadota > Alphaproteobacteria > Caulobacterales > Parvularculaceae > Parvularcula. Next base: position 20,967 of record CAYFHK010000005.1, read on the forward strand.
CACCACGCTAAAGCTGGAGGACCGCTTTGATCCTGATCTGATCGATGCGCTTCGACAGGCGGGGCATAAGGTCGAAATCATCCCCGCTTTTTCAGATCTCGCGGGCCACGCCGGGGCGCTCGTGACACACCCATCCGGCCTGTTCGAAGCGGCCACCGATCCACGGGCAGATGGGGCGGCGCTGGCCTTCTGAAGGGAACATGATGGCGGGGATTTCTTTACTGGAGGCCTCACTTCTGTTCGGAGGCGTGGTGTTGGCGGCCGTCTTCGGCGGGATCCTGGCCGGCCTTCTTGGCGTTGGCGGCGGCATCGTTTTTGTGCCGACCCTCTTTTGGGTTTTCCTCGCGATTGGCCTCGACAACAGCATCTCGATGCATGTTGCCGTTGCCACATCGTTGGCGACCATCGTGGCAACGTCAATTTCGTCGGCGCGGGCCCATCACAAAAGGGGCGCGATCGATCTCGCGCTCATGCGGGCATGGGGGCCGTGGCTCGCAGTTGGGGCCCTTGTGGGCGGCGGGGTGGCGAGCGCCCTCAATACCAAGGTCTTGCTTCTCGTGTTTGGAGCCGTCGGACTGCTGGTGGCCTTCAATTTCGTTCGGCCCCACTCATTGGTTCTCGCACAACAACCGCCACGGAGAGCACTGACCCAGGCGCCGATCGCGTTCTCTATCGGCGGGATTTCGGCGGTGATGGGAATTGGGGGCGGCACCCTTTCGGTGCCGGTGCTGTCCGCGTGCTCGGTGCCCATTCACCGAGCTGTCGGCACCGCTGCCAGCTTCGGCGTGATTATCGCGGTGCCGGCCGTGATCGCGCTGGTGATCGGCGGCTGGGGTATCAATGGGCGGCCGCCAGGGTCGCTCGGCTATGTGAATGTGATTGCCGCGATCCTGATCCTCACCATTTCGACGCGGATGGCACCCGTCGGCGCATATCTCGCCCACGCGCTGGATGCGCGGTGGATCAAACGCGCCTTCGCCCTCTTCCTCGCGCTGACCTCTGCGCGAATGCTGTGGACGGCGCTTGGCTAGGCCGTGGCAGCGCGCCAGTCATCGAAAGGCTCATCCCGCCTGAAAACGCTATGGCATCACGCTTGGCCAGGGCAGGCCGCTATGCGGCTTTTCGAAGATCGGGAACAGAGATTGAATTAGTGGTTGCGGGGGTGCCCACGTTTTTTCTATGTTCGGGTCAGCAGGAATTGACCATCGCAGAGATCGATGGGGAATGACCAGGAGGAATGGCCCCGTGCAGCATAGCACCGCTTACGCTCTGACGTGCAGTAGCTTCGTGGCAGGCCTGCTCCTGCTTTCCGCATGCGGCGATCCCGAAGTCACGCGGCTCGAGCGCGTGCGCACCTTCATGACAGCAGAGCTGGAACCGCCATCGGACATCATCTGGGATAATGCCGGCTTCATCCTCACCTATGAGGGGGAGGAGAACATCTTCCCCGCCAATGACGAGGAATGGACGGCGATGATCGACGCGGCGAACGAGCTCAAGCGGATCGCCGAAGAAATGAAGGATCCAGCCTATGCGGGCGACGACCCAGCTTGGGGTGTCACGGCGGACGGGTTGATCGCCACCGGCGATCTCTTGATCGAGAGTGCTTCTGCACAGGACGAACAAGCGTTTTTCGACGCAGGCGGACAGCTCTATCGCGTCTGCGTTTCTTGCCATCAGCGCTATAACATGAAGTCGGTGGAGTAGCGTGTGGCGCCGGGGGCGGAGCATCTAAGGCGCTTAATCGCCACCGCCGCCATTATCGCGACGATCGGGCTTTCTGTTGCCGCGGCCCATGAGGTTTCGGCCACCAATGCCAGGTTTGTCGAAGGGGTCTCCGGCACCGCGCCGATCCCTTTTCTCTATCTCGGCGCAAAGCACATGGTGACCGGGCTCGACCATGTGTTGTTCCTGATGGGGATCGTTTTCTTCCTCCGCGCTTGGCGCGATATCGTCCTTTACGTATCCCTCTTCACCTTAGGGCACAGCCTCACCCTTATGGGCGGCGTAATGACGGGCTTTTCGCTCAACGCCTATTTGGTGGACGCGATCATCGGCCTGTCGGTGGTGTACAAAGGGTTTGAAAATATTGGCGGCCTCCGGCGCTTTCCACTGGACACCCGCGCGATGGTGCTCGGATTTGGCCTGGTTCATGGCCTTGGTCTTTCGGGGAAGCTGCAACAGCTCGCGCTTTCCCCTGAAGGCCTCTTGATCAACATGCTGAGCTTCAATCTTGGTGTGGAGATCGGTCAGGTTGTCGTCCTGGCCCTGGCATTAGCGCTATTGAATCTGTGGCGCCAGGCGCCGCGTTTCGAGAGCCAAGCGGGCTTGGCCAATATTGGCCTGATGGTCGCTGGCTTCACCTTTATGGGCATGCATCTTGTTGGGCTTCTCGAGGGAGGCGCGGCATGACACTTTCGCCCACCCGATCGCTGTTGCTGGCTTTGCTTGCCGCCGCTGTGCTGTTGATCACGATCGTTCTGCCTGCAGAACATGGCATCGATCCCACCGGCATCGGTCAAGCGCTCGGCCTGACGGCACTCGCCCCCCAACCGAAAATGGCGGTGACGCGGAATGGCGGAAGTCTCTATGAACACCGTCAGGAAATGACTTTGGCGCCGTTTGAGTCATTTGAGATTAAGTTCCTCCTCGTGGCAGAGGCAAGCCTCCTGTTCGATTGGGAAGCCGATGGCGAGGTCGTCTTCGATCTGCACGCCCAAGCAGACGGCGCACCGCCAAGCGACGCGGTGAGTTTCGATGCCGGCACCGCAGCGGCCGCGGCAGGCAGCTACATTGCGCCTTTTGCCGGTGAACACGGATGGTTTTTTGAGAATCGCGGAGCGTCTCCGGTGAAGCTAACGGTCGACATTGCCGGCTTTGCAGCTAACGGACGGCTTTATCGCGACGGCAATATCCAGCCCTTTGAGACACAAAGGAGATAGTCCATGCGCGACTTTATGGTTTGGATGAACGGGACCCCGTGGAGCGTTGCACTCCGCGAGTCGTTTTTCGTGTGGCCCATCCTGGAGGCCAGCCATGTGATGACGATCATGCTCTTTGTGGGCACGATCATCCTCGTCGACCTGAGACTCTTAGGGCTTTACCTGAAGCAGGTACCGGTGCCCGAGATGAATGCCCGCATACTGCCCTGGACGGTGGCAGGGTTCATCCTTCTCGTCGTCACTGGCCTCCTTCTCTTTTATTCAAAACCGTTGGTGTACTATCACAGTCTCTTTTTCCGGGCGAAGCTACTCATTATTGGCTTTGCCCTGATCAATATCATCATGTTCCACCGCCGGGTGGAAGCCGACAAAGCCGCCTGGACAACTGGCGTGATGCCAAACTCGGCAAGATTTTCCGCGGCGGCATCCCTCACCTTTTGGGTCGTCGTGGTCATCCTGGGCCGGATGGTCGCCTATGATTGGTTCAATTGCGAAAAGCTTGATCCCAATGGCGCTTGGTCGGCGCTGGCGGATTGCCCGACAATGGAGGAGCGGCTGAACGATGGTTACTGATTTTCTTCCCCTTTTCGCCGGGCTCGGGGAATTCCTCGACAGCTTCTTCTATCCAATTTTCAAGGCAACGGATGAGTCGGCGCTCGCCAGCGCCGTGAAGGCCTCGAATTGGCTCGTCCCCTGGGCAGGCGCAATACACCTTTTGGGATTGGGATTACTCGGCGGCGCCGTCCTTCTTGTCGATATGCGCGTGATCGGTTCCGGTGTGAAGAGCGTTGGCCCGGCCGAAGTAATGCACGCGACCCGGCCCTATCTTGCGCTGGCCATTGCCGTCTTGGTTTTCTCAGGCGTGACCATCGGCCTTGGCCAAGCGATGCGCCTATTCGGCAGCCCACCCTATTGGCTCAAAATGGCCGGACTGGCCGCCGCACTCGTCTTTACCTTCGGTGTACGGAACCGTCTCATTAGCAATGGCGGTCAGCTGACGGCGGTCAATATCGCGATGGCGGCGATTTCCCTCATCCTGTTCTTCGGCGTCTTCGCATGGGTGTCGAATACCCTCGCACAGGTGGCCCTCGGGCTTTTAATCGTCGCGCTGCTGATCTGGGTGTTCCTCGCTGGGCGCGGCAGCCCAAAAGCTGCGACCATGGACGGCGCCCGCCAAGGATGGACAACGAAGAGCGCCTCAGTGCTCAATATCATCATGTGGATGACCGTCGCCGCATCAGGGCGTTGGATCGCTTTTTGGTAATCGAACTCAACAACAAAAACGCAAATCGGGAGATGGGCAGATGAAACTCTTTGGACGAATTATTTCCTACGGCTTAGCCCTGTCGTTCTTATTGTTCGGCTTAGGGATGGCGTTTTTGGGCTTCAGGCTCATCACCGTCGGAGGCAGTTGGTTCTTCCTGCCAGCGGGCCTCGCGCTCATTTATATCGCGTGGCTGACGGTCCGGGGGTCGCGCGCCGCCCCGGCCGCCTTTGGGATCTATCTGGGCGTCACGCTGATCTTTAGCTTGTTCGAAGCGGGCCTCGATTTCTGGGCCCACGCCCCGAGGCTGGGCGCCTTCTCCGTGATGGGAACGTTCCTTCTGATACCGGTCTTTGCTGGCGTCTTCGCGAAGGGCGATGGGAAATTGGCGGAGCTCGGGCGAACACCCCTCCTCGGCGCCTTAGGCGCGGTGTTGGTGTTGATGGCCGCCTCCAGCCTCTTCAATAGCAAGTACATCTCCAACGGCACAGAGCTGAGCGCGCCGCCCGCCTCTGCCGTGTCGGCTGAGAATGAAACCGTCGACTGGCCGCACCACGGCAAGACCGCCGGCGGCACGCGGTTTGGCGCGCTGACGGACATCACGCCTGAAAATGTCGGCCAACTGGAAGAAGTTTGGCGGGTTCGGACGAAAGTCCCAGGAACCTTCAAAGGCACACCGATCAAGATCGGCGACACGCTGTATCTTTGCGGCGCCACGAGTGTCGTCATGGCGCTGAACGCCGAGACGGGAGAAGAGCTATGGCGCTTTGACGGCAAGGGTCGCGATCGCGGATTGGCTGCAACCTGCCGCGGCGTCAGCCACTATGTGGTGCCAGAACTGGCAGCAAACGCCCCGTGTAAGGAGCGCATCTTCTCCATGGCCTCAACTGGGTATCTTTATGCCCTCGACGCCAAGACGGGCCAGCAGTGCCCGGGTTTTGCCGATAACGGCACCGTCGACCTGTTGTACAAAATGGGCGACTTCCCGCGCGATGCTTACTACCCCACCTCGGCACCCTTGATCGCTGGAGACGTGGTGGTTGTCGGCTCTGGGGTTCGGGAATTCCCGATTGCACCCTCTGGCGTTGTTCGTGCCTATGACCCCGTCACGGGCGAACTTGCATGGGCATGGGATATGGGCCGGCCCGGTGAATATGGTGAACCCGGCGAAGGTGAAATCTATACACCCCGTACACCGAATGTCTGGACCAATACGTCCTACGACGCGGAACTCAACCTGGTTTATTTGCCGGTCGCAAACGCGACGGTGGATTACCTAGGCTACGACCGGACGCCCGAGATGGAGAAATACTCCACCTCCGTCACTGCGCTCAATGCCGATACAGGTGAACCGGTGTGGACGTATCAAATCATCCATCACGACATCTTCGACTATGACCTACCCTCACAGCCGGTCTTGTTCGATGTGACGGATGAGAGTGGGGCGACCATCCCCGCGTTGGCTCAGCCCACCAAGCAAGGCGATATCTTCCTGCTTGATCGCCGCGACGGCACGCCCATCGCAGACGTGGAAGAGCGGCCGGTAAGCCAAAACACGATCCCCACGGAGTATGCGGCGCCGACCCAGCCCTTCTCCAAGTTCAAACTCAGCTATTTTGAGGATCTGTACGAACGCGATATGTGGGGGGCAACGCCGCTCGATCACATTTGGTGCCGGATCCAGTTCAACAAGAAGGACTATGAAGGCGCCTTCACGCCCGGCACCGTCCGCGGCTCACTGCAGCATCCGGGCTTTGCAGGCGGCTATAACTGGGGCAGCGTTTCGGTTCACGAGGATCAAAGCATCGTTGTCGGCTTGTCGCTCAACCTCGCCCAGACCCTCTATATGAAGCCGATGGAGCCAGCAGAGGACGGGCGCGAGCGTTATCGTCCGTCACCTGAGTTCTTTTTCTCACCGCTTGTCATGCCCTGCCAGGAGCCGCCATTTGGTATCTTGGCGGCCTATGACATGAACAAGCAGGAACTCATGTGGAGCCGACCGTTGGGTTCGACTCGCGAAATGGGCCCCTTAGGCATGCGTATGGGCCTCGATCTGCCCATGGGCGTGCCCACGCGGGCTGGCGTATTGGTCACACAAACGGGGCTGATCTTTGTCGGCGGTACCAATGACAATAAGTTCCGCGCGGTTGATCTTTACACGGGCAAAACGGTGTGGACATCGGACCTACCCTCCACTGCCGAGGCGACACCGATGACCTACCGTTCGCCGGAAACGGGACGGCAGTACATCATCCTACCGGTGCAAGACCCCAAGAGTGGCATGGCGGCGCTGCGCAGCCGGATCCGCCATGGTGGTGATTTTGGCGAAGAGCCGGAGAGGGACCCAGAGGGCGGTTATGTGATTGCCTACGCATTGCCCCAATAATGATCAAACGGGGCGGCGGTATCGCCGCCGTCCCGAACATCACAAACAAACAAAAAAGCCGGCGCAAGACGCCGGCTTTTTCATTGGTGTAGGGAGGAGGATACGCCGGCGCTATGGCCGCGCGTTTGGATCAGCGCCATCTTCAGGCGCCCCTGTGCCAGAGGACCCCATAAACACTTTGGAGCCATCGGGCAGCGTAATATCACGGCCATTCGCTTTACACCGCGGGGCGCAAAGCCGGTCTTTTGACTGGTAACCGCGCACGACAACTTCCGTGCCCGGTGAAAGCGAACGCCGATTAAGGCCCGCGCGGAGCAAGGTGTTGGGCGTGCCGCCTTCGACCATCCAGTTCATATTATCGAGCGTGACCGTTTCGGCCCCTTCAACACTCGTGGCGTCGACATGCACCCAAGTGTGCGGATTCACCCACTCGACCCGAGAGACCGTGCCGCGGATCAGCAGGGGCGCATCAGCATCAAACTCTGCCGAAAAGGCATGGTGGGCCAGCGTGATGCCGGCGGTCGCAGCAGCCGCAGCGCCAATCGCTGCCCCGCCGACGATGAGACGTTTGGTAAGGTTCATCTTCGCTTCCCTTTATCGTTTGCCTCGACGAGACCATCGCTCGAGGCGTTTAATTCGCAGCCGCATCTTCAGCCGCAAGACGCTCTTCACGGCGCGCACCGGCCAAAATACCGGGCAGCGCGTAATTTCCTTCATGGCACGCATATTCATATTGCGGCGCATCTGATTTGCGGAACACCATCTCCCCACGATGCGGGACATCGTAAATCTCCGGATCGGTGACGGTGAACTCGTAGAAAATGGTGTCATCGGCGACGCGGGTGAACCGCTCTTCAACTTCGGAGTCTTCAGCGATGAAGAGCCCATCCGTGCGCCGATAGCGTTCGGGACGGTGATTGGTCGTGTGAACCACCAACGTATCCCCTTCCCAGCGGGCGATGGAATCGCCTAGCCAGGGCTTCATCTCATTTGAACGATGGGTCCCACCGATCCGGATCACCCGTGGCTGGTGCACCATCTCAACAACAACCGCGAGGACATCATCCGTTTGCGCGATTTCATACGTGTTATTGTAAAGGACGTTGAGCATGGGTGGACCGCCCGTGCCCCCAAAGCCCGCAAGACAACGATCACCGACGGACCGGTCCTCTGGGTTCTCGGAGGCTTGATACGCATCGCGGCGCGCCAAAAGTGATCCGTAGGCTGTGCGTTTGGGTTGCGGTTGACCGCTTTCAGGTCGCACAAGCCAAGAGCTTCGGATTTCACCGTCAACCACCGCAAGGGTGCTGCCGATATCAATCCAAAACTTGTTGTAGCCGCCGGCCCCTTCAATCGAGGTATCGCCAGCCTCTAAAACGCCTTCATCGAGATCGCTTGGCATCTCGTCTTCTCGGAAGGTTGAGGTCCGCTTTTGCATATAGGCAAAGGCTTCCTCGGGCGTCAGCACGAGTTTATCGATGCCCTCTGGCCGGTGGAGGGTGGTGATCGACGCATTCGTCCATGTCCCCTCAAAGCTCGGGCGGCCATCTTCCGTGCGCGGCGGTTCATACTCAGGATCCCAGGGCGTGAGGTCGAAGATATCTTCGCGGAACTCCCGGGGGACTTCGTCAAAGTCGAGCACTTCCTGCGCATAAGCGGAAGTCATACCGACACTGGCGAGGATCGCAAGGCAGGTACGCACGGTCTGCCTCACTCTTCAATTTGCCGGCTCAGCGGCTCTTTCCGCAAAGGTCCGTACATCAACTCTTCGACAAACTCGACGCAGTTGAACTCGTGCAGCGTCGCCTCGTCGCCGATCTTCTTGTAGAGCGTCATCTCGATCGTCCACGGCTCAGCATAGGTGTCCGGGTCTTCGATCGTGGCTTCGTAATTGATGTGGTACGGACTGGTTTTCGTGTAACGCTCCGTGACTTTTGCAAAGGGCGACAAGTAGTTACCAGCTCGGTCGAGCCAGGACTGCCCGTTTTGCGCGGTCACTTCGATCACGAATGTATCGCCATCCCAATAGCCGTAGGATTGGCCCATCCAGCTATCGACCGGCGCTTCGCCTGGATCCTCGTAGAAGACTTTCCGAACCGCATTGGCGTATTCATAGATGATGAGCATTTGCTCTTCACTCTGCATAATCCGGAAGGGCATGCCCTGATAGGTGGCCCGCGGCACGCCAGGGAGGTAGCATTTGATCTCTGGATCACGATCGATCCAATTTGCGGCGTTTTGATTACGGATGGCGAGCGCTTCCTCGGTGTAAGGAATATTGCCCCCGCCCTTCAACATGCTCGGGCCCGCGGGCACGGACCCCACGGCACCGAGCGCCAACACTTCCGCTGCGGGAACCGGCACCACGGGGCCTTCGCGCATCTGCATGGCCGCCTTTGCGGGGTGGGCCTCAAGGTTATAGTTGGCGGTGTTCATCACCTGCCAGACGCCGCTGAGATTGCGGTCGACGGTGTCTTCTTCCGCTGTGTTCGCGCAGCCCGTGGCCACCGCACAAGCTGCAATCACCCCTGCAAATGCTCTCATCATCAGCGTTTCCCCGCTCAATTCTGCGATCCACGCCGCTATCGGCGTTGTTCTTGTTCGTGAGATCGGCAAGACGCCGAGCGCCCATACCCAATCGTCGTATCGCAGTCTTATTGATTTGTCGACCGTCTCGCAATAGCCCGGCTGAGCAGAACCGCCAAACGATGCGCCAAGAGAGAGCAGCAGGTTGCTGTCTATACCGTATCGTCGAAAAGGCCTTCGGCGAGGGTCGAGAGATAATATCTCGATGCTTGTTCTGCTGGCAGGCGAGAGGCCCATGGGCGCAGATCCCAAGCACTGTAGATCAACGCTTCGATCGCATCCGCGGCCACCAGCGCATCCACCCTGTGAATGCTGCCGTCGCAAATGCCATCGCTCACCATGCCGGCGAAGCGCCGCAGCGCCATATTCGATTGACCGACGACGCGCGCCCGCATTTCATCAGGAAGCGCATCGAGCGCGGAAGGCCGCAAGAGCGGCCCATCGCTGAAAAGCTGTATGTCGATGAGGTGGGCGAGACACGCATGCAGCCTCTCCCATCCATTGGCGTCAAGCGCCATGGCCGCATCTTGGGCGGCGAAGATTTCTTCGTGCGTGCGATCAAAGCACGCTGCCACCAAATCATCTTTGCCGTCGTGGTAGTAGTAAAAGCTCCCTTTGGTGACGTTCAGCCGTTCGGCGATTTGCTTGACCGACACGCCTTTGTAGTTCCGCTCATTGATCAGGTTTGTGGCCGCCGCGAGGTAATCGGCATCGCCATTCCCATTACGTGTTTCCGGCACGGACAGTGTCAGGGAGGTCTCAGCGGGCGCAGTTGCCAGACCGCTTTCGAGAAGAGCGCACAAGCGATCCGTCAATCGCGGCAGATCTGTTGGAATGTAGTTGCGCGACCAGTGCCGCCCCCAGGATACGCAACCCAGAACAAAATGACCCCGCGCGCGATGGAGACCGGGCGGCGCGGCTGCCCCGGTCTCAAAGTAGCCACGGATCGCTTTCGACAGCGCCACGTATTTTTCGGTCAATTCCGTTCGCGCTGGCTCCTGCAAGACCGGAATATCCGCAAGAATGGCGAGCGGAGCGACTTCACCTTGGATGGATTTTTGAATGTATTCGAAGCTTCTTGTGACCAGGCCGCGAACGCGCGCTTTCGGTGTCGGCTCAGCACCTGCACGGCGAACAACTTCCGTCCGCCTTTCAAGTGACCGCTCCATGACGGCGGCCGCCAGCTCCTCTTTACGCTTGAAGTAGTAGGTAATGCTCGTTGTGCTGAGCTTCACCGCCTCCGCTACGCGGACGATGGTGAGGCCCTTCACCCCATGCGCGTTAACGATCTCCGTCGCCGTTTCGAGGATCGCTTCGCGTTTATGCGCATAGCGCGCGGTCATGGCCGGTTGGGCCGAATTTGAGGTCTCGGTAGACATCGCGCCGTTATACGTGGCGTATCGCCGATTGCCTAATGTCGGGTTGGTCAGATCGAGGTCATCCCAACCCGATTGTGCCCGGCATGGCCGCTTACATCGGCGCGCGTTTCGCCAAAATGCGTTGCAAGGTCCGCCGATGCATGCCGAGCCGACGTGCCGTCTCCGAAACATTGTGATTACAGAGCTCGTAAACGCGCTGGATATGCTCCCACCGGACGCGGTCGGCCGACATTGGGTTTTCCGGCGGCTCGGGCATGGCGCCAGGAGGCGCGAGCAGGGCTTTTTGCACGTCATCGGCATCTGCCGGTTTAGACAGATAGTCGATCGCCCCGGCCTTCACGGCGGCAACGGCCGTCGTGATATTGCCATAGCCGGTTAGGATCACGGCGCGGGCATCTGGCCGCCGCTCATGCAACTTGTTGACGATCTCAATGCCGTCACCATCATCGAGCCGAAGATCGACCACCGCGTAGGCTGGCGGGCTCTCGTTGAGGGCTTGATTGGCCTCTGCCACAGAGCCGGCGAGGGTCACGACAAAACCGCGTTTTTCCATGGCGCGCCCAAGGCGCGTGCGAAAGGGTTGGTCGTCATCAACAACCAAACAACTTGCATCACCGGGGATCACAGGGGCGGGTGCGTCATCCGCAATCGGTTCCATCTCGCAACTTTCCTTTTTCGTAAGATCAAGCGGTTGCCAAAGAGGTAGGCCGCACGCGTAAATTTGCGAGGGGCCAAGTGACGGACACCCATGCGCCAGAAAGTCGCTTCGCGTTGCCAAAGGAAATCGACGCACCGGTCCGCTCGAGAAGCGTCTTGGCAATAAAGAACCCAAGGCCAAGACCCTGTTTTCCCGCCGCTAATTTGCCCGTGTCGACGCGCGGATAAGGCTCCCCTAGCCGCTGCAGAACGTCGGCAGAGAAGCCGGGCCCGTCGTCCTCAATGAAGATCGTCACGGTGGAATCATTCCAAGACGCGGTGATCCTGGCGCGCTCACCTCCATATTTTACGGCGTTCTCGATCAAGGTTCGCAAACCGTAAATGACCTCGGGCAGGCGCTGTAGCCGTTCGGGCGGATTGGTTTGCGAGTCCGGATCAAAGGCGAATTCGATCATGGAGACGGCGCCGTTTTCTGGCAGGAAAGGCTTTGCCGCCGCGCGCAGCATCTCGTCGAGGGACAAGACGGCGTGGTGGGTATCCGGGCTGACACCCGCATTGGCCAACCGCCGCAGGATCGACTGGCATCGTTGCGTTTGCGAAATGAGCAGCTGCGCATCTTCTTTTAGCGGACCGTCTGGCAGATCACGCTCCATCTCCCGCGCGGTCACCTGGATTGTGCCCAGCGGCGTGCCGAGCTCATGCGCGGCGGCGGCGGCCAATCCGCCAAGAGCCATCACCTGCTCCTCTCGCGCGAGCGCCGTTTGGGCGGCCGTCAGTGCGCTCGAAAGCTTGGTGTGCTCATTCGCGATTTGGTGGGCGTAGGAGCTGGTGAACCCGACACCGAGGAGCAGCGCGGCCCAGGTGGCAAAATCATAAATGGCTGGCAGGCTAAACCCTTCGGGCGTTTCCCACGGCAAGGAATAAGGCGAGAGCGCGATGGCGGTGATCGTGAGGAAGACCGTCCCAAAAACGATCCAGGCTCGGCCCAGCGCAAGCGACGAGGCGGCAATCATCGCCGGCAGGATCAACCAAACAACAAACGGGTTTTGGATCCCGCCAGTGAAAAACAACACGGCCCCAATTTGGCAGCAGTCAAAACAAAGCTGGCCCACAATGCTCGGCTGAGAGAGCGGCTGAACCGGTGTCGAGGAAAACGATAGATAGATATTCAGCCACATCGCCAGCGCGATACAGGCAAGGACAGGTCCGATCGGGAGCTCATACCCAAGGCCCAGGCGGACAACCAAAACGACGGAAAGCTGTCCGGCGACCGCAAACCACCGCAGCCGGGTGAGGGTCCGCATGCGCAAGACGCGGCGATGGCGAGACAAAGTGGCGATCTCTGGGGGCATTGAAGGCATCATGATGAAGGCGATATAGGCTAAAATCGAAACCAAAAAGGATGGTTCTGATGGTCGCGTACCGCAGCTTAGGTTTGGCGCTGACACTTATGCTCACCGCATTTGGGGTGAGCGCGTGCGGCGATGGCGGGTTCGGCGCCTCGGGCACACCCACGCCAAAGCGCGGCGAAATCTCGCTGAACACCCGGTTTGCCGCCGAGTTTGACCTGATCGACCACACCGGCGCCCCGGCGACCGACGAACGATTCGAAGGCGAACCGATGCTGATCTACTTTGGGTTTACGGCCTGCCCCGATGTCTGCCCTGAGGCCTTGGGCAAGATGACGGCGACGCTCGATCGGCTCGGGAACCGCGCCACGCAAGTCCACCCGCTTTTCATCACCGTTGATCCCAAGCGCGATGACCCAGAGCGCCTGCGCGACCACCTCGCCTATGATGGCCGGATTTTGGGGCTGACCGGATCAGAAGAGGCCCTGTCCGCCGCCCGCGATGCGCTAAACGTTTATGCTGCCGAAGTGCCCCTGGCCGATAGCGCGATGGGCTATACCGTTGATCACCAACGCCTTTTCTACATTGTTGATGCCGAAGGTGCCCCTGTCAAAGCGGTGCCCGACAGCATGCCGGCCGAAGATATCGCTGAAATTCTTTCCCGCTACATCTCGTAATGTGTTGACCTGCGCCATTCGAGGGAATTGCCATTTCGCCCATTTTCTTTTTGCTGCGTCGCAACATATATTTTGGTATGGAGATTTTTGACGGTTTTGCGTCATGCTCATCTCCTCTTTGGGTTGTCCTCGGTAAGGAGCCGTACCCATGCTATATACATCCTTTGAACTCACCCGGCAGATGATGCAGCCCGCCCGGTCGATGGCCGCGGCGGTGGCGAAAATGGCAGACAATGCGCCCATGCCCGAAAATTGGGCGATGCGGGCGAATGTCGCCGGCGCGAAAGTCTTTGATCAGCTCACCAGGCGGTACACCAAGCCGGAGTGGGAGCTCCCCAACACGGAAATTAATGGCACCATCGTTCCGGTGAAGGTCGAGACGGTGGTTGAGAAGCCCTTCGGCAGCCTCCTCCGTTTTCGCCGCGACCGGGATGCCATGAAGGTCGCCCATGGCGGCAAAGAGCGCCACGACCCGCGGATTCTGGTGGTTGCACCGATGTCGGGCCACTACGCCACGCTTTTGCGCGGCACGGTGCAGGCGCTGCTGCCCGACCACGAAGTGTTCATCACAGATTGGGCCGATGCCCGAAATGTGCCGGTGTTTTTCGGCCGCTTCGATTTGAACGATTACATCGATTACCTGATCGATTTTTTCACTGCGATCGGCCCAGGCGCCCACTCAATGGCGGTTTGCCAGCCGGGCCCGCCGCTGCTGGCCTCAATCGCCGTGATGTCTGCGGCGAACCACCCCGCAACGCCGAAAACACACGCCTATTTGGGCAGCCCCATTGATGCGCGGCGCAGCCCAACAGTGACAAACCTTTTGGCGGAACAGCGCGCCTTTGAATGGTTCGAGCGCAATATGGTGCAAACCGTGCCCGCCCCCTATGCCGGCATCGGGCGCCGCGTCTATCCAGGCTTCCTGCAGCTCACGAGCTTCATGTCCATGAATCTGGAGCGGCACGCCAACGCCATGTGGGATTATTTCGAGAATTTGATCCGCGGCGAGGACGAGGCGGCGGAGAAGCATGAGCGTTTCTACGACGAATACTTCTCCGTGTGCGACATGACCTCTGAGTTCTACCTGCAGACCATCTCCGACGTGTTCCAAGAGTATCTGCTTGCGCGCGGCTTGTTCCAGCATCGCGGCGAACTCGTCGATCCGGGCAAGATCACTAAGACAGCGCTGATGACGATCGAGGGAGAACTCGACGATATCTCCGGGATCGGCCAGACCCAAGCGGCGCACGATCTGTGCAGCGGGCTGAGCGCCTCAGACAAGATCGATTACGTGCAGGAAGGCGCAGGTCACTACGGGGTCTTTTCGGGGTCGAAATGGCGGACGATCATCAAGCCGAAACTCGCTGAGTTTATCCGTGAGCGCTTCGACGAGGAAGAAGAAGGTCGCTTGATGGCCCAAGGGCATCTGCGCGTCGTCGCCTAACCCACGGCCAAGAGGCGTTGCGCACGCTGCCTATCCCTGTAATTCGTCCCGTAACATTGCGTGGGTTCATGGGGAGTGCGTGTGATGTCGAAAATTTTTGGATCGGTTCTGCTGAGGCTCATTGGCCTTTTCTTTTTCGCGGCCAGCGCCAGCACGGTTTTAGCGCAGGAATATGACCCGCATTATCAATATGGCGTGCCGCCAATTGATATCGATACGTATGAAATTTTTGACGGGCGCATGATCGACCTGCCAGCTGCGTCATCAATCGACGCCGCGGTTTTGGACGAGATGCAGTATGTCTACGCCGCCTGCGAGCTCGATGCGCGAAAGTTTGGCGCCACGGACTGCGGCTGCCGCGCGATGAACTTCCTCAAACATCGCTTGGATATGCCGGAGGCGCATAAACAGACGGTGATGAACGAAGCGGAGGCGATGCACTGCCTCGTGCCCGCGAAGTTGGAAGCACGATATATCAGCGATTGCAGCCATTCGATGGCCTATAAACGCGCCGCATCGAAAGAGGCAGGAGATGCCTATTGCGCCTGTTATGCGCAAACCATCACGCCCCAAGTGATCGCCCTGGCGGCAGGGCCCGGCTATGGCAACAAGCTCAGAGCGATGGAAAAGAAAGCACAGACGGGGTGCAGCCGATAATCACGGCTCGTTCAACACCGTCAGTGTCACAAATTTGCCCAAAACGCGTCGAAATATTCAGCAGTGTTTTATGATTGGCATGCCTTCGAGGCTGGCCCATATCAACCAAGATCTTTTTCTCACGAGGGAGAATACACGTTGAGAATGAAACTCCTTACCCTGGGCATCGCTTCGGCAGCCCTTTTCGCCGCAGGTTGTACCACGAACCCTTACACCGGTGAGCGCCAAGTCTCGAAAACGGCGCGAAACACGGCGATTGGCTCCGTTGGCGGCGCTGTCGTTGGTGCCGTGATCGGCAATAACACGGGCAGCGGTGACGCCACCAAAGGCGCGATTATCGGCGCCACCGCGGGTGGTCTTTCAGGCGGTGCTATCGGCGTCTACCAAGACCGCCAAGAAGCGAAGCTTCGCCAAGAGTTGGAAGCCACCGGCGTTCGCGTGCAGCGCACCGGCGACACGATCACCCTGATCATGCCGGGCAACATCACCTTTGCGACCGATCAGTCGGCCATTCGCTCCGATTTCTACCGCGTGCTGAATTCCGTCGCCACCGTGCTGAAGGAATATGATCGCACGACGGTGTTGGTCGCGGGTCACACTGACTCCACAGGGACGGACGACTACAACAACCAATTGTCCGTCCGCCGCGCTGAATCAGTGGGCAACTACCTTGCAAGCCAAGGCGTGGCGGTGAACCGTATCGACGCCGTCGGCTATGGCGAGCGCCAACCGATCGCAGACAACACGACCGAGTCGGGCCGCGCGCAAAACCGCCGTGTGGAAATCGACTTGGTGCCAATCCAAGGCTAAGTCGCGCGAGCGAAAATCTGATAACAAAGCAAAATGCCGGGCCCTCGCGCCCGGCATTTTCTTTTATCGCCCTTCGATCGGCGAGCTACAATCTGTGAGGAGTTCCTTCAGCGCAATGATGGGCGGGAAAACCTCACGATTTTCATCTGCCCCTTGCATGTCGTGGGCGCGTTGCTCTTGCTCGACGATGTCCTCATCCTCGGCAAAAATGCTTTCGGTGAACCACACCACAAGCGGCCAGACGGCGGTCATCAGCCCAGGGAACTTTGGCGGCTTGCGGATCATCATCAAGCCGTAGGTCTGGTTCTTCCGCTGGTCGGCGTCCGTCGGCATGTAAAAGTTCCACAGATCGAGCGCAGGCTTATCTTTCCCCGCGACCCAGAATTGCAGGCTTTGATAGGGGTAATGCGTCCTAATCACCATGTGGTCGCGATCACGCCCCGCATTCTTCTTGCGCCCAGACCCCACCATGATTTTCTCACCAAAGGACTGACGACCGGAGAGCCGGGAGAAGGTATACTCGGCCTCGACAAAATCATCCCCTGACCGAACATCTTGTAGGGTGGCTTTGATCTTCCCCATGAGCCGGCGGTGCAAGAACTGATGGTTCATATCCATCAGATTCTCATGCATGAACGACCAGTGGCAATCGATGCGGCGATCGAGGATGCGGGTCTTATACTCATCATCCGCATAGGCCGGAATATCGGGCATTGGCACGCTGTCGGCCTTCGTCTGATCGCCGGGGAACACCCAAATGAAGCCGTAGGCCTCTTTCGCGGCGAACGCCTTCACCGACACAGGCTCTCGTTTGTCTTCATCGAGATAAGGCACGGAAACGCAGCGACCGGTCTTCTCAAACGTCCAGCAATGATAGTTGCACTGCAGACGATCGCCTTTCACCACACCTTTGCTCAGCGGCACTTGGCGGTGCGCACAACGATCTTCCAGCGCGTAGAGCGCGCCGCGTTCGCCCCGCACCAGCACGATTTCTTGACCGGCATAGGTGACCGCCAGCGTGCTGCCCGGCTTCAGATCGCTGGCCCGGGCGAGCGGGTACCAATGGTCGGGGTCGAGCGCCATTTTGCGCAGATCGCGCGGGGCAGCGGTTTCGGGAACAGGTCGAAGCGTGGCGGACATTGGGGCGGATCCCTCCCTCGGGGTCATCAAACTCGAGCTGAATTGTGCGGCATCCCCCGGGGAGGTCAACCGACCGCGCATCGCGCAATGATGACAAGGCCGTAGAGGTCTGGCGGGCGATGCGAAGTCCCGGTAACTGGTGCCATGCCTCAACGTCGCCCGCTTGGCCCCGATAGCCGTCTCTACCTCGTGGATGGCTCTGCCTATATCTTCCGCGCGTTTCACGCGTTGCCGCCGCTGACCCGAAAGTCGGATGGGCTGCCCGTGGGAGCGGTCTCTGGCTTCTGCAACATGTTGTGGAAGCTTCTGACGGATGTGCAGGACGCCGCGCAGGAGCATATCGGCACCCCGACCCATTTCGCGGTGATCTTCGACCACTCCAGCTATTCGTTTCGCAACGATCTTTATGCCGATTATAAAGCCAATCGGGACGAGCCGCCCGAAGACTTGCGGCCCCAATTCCCGCTCATCCGCGATGCCACCCGCGCCTTTGGCCTGCCCTGCATTGAGCAAGAGGGCTTCGAGGCGGATGACATCATGGCGACCCATGCGCGCCTTGCCGAAGAAGCCGGCGCCGAAACCGTCATCGTCTCCTCGGACAAGGACCTGACACAGCTCGTCACCGACAAGACCGTGATGTTCGATCCGATGAAAAACAAAATCATCGACATTGACGGCGTGATCGAAAAATTCGGCGTGGCGCCGGAGAAGATGATCGACCTCCAGGCGCTGATGGGGGACTCGACGGACAATGTGCCCGGCGTGCCTGGCATCGGCCCCAAGACAGCGGCCCAGCTTTTGGCCGAGTATGATGACCTCGACACGCTGTTATCGCGGACAGAGGACATCAAACAGAAAAAACGCCGCGAAATGCTGGAGACGCATGCGGATGATGCCCGGCTTTCGCGCGATCTTGTGCGCCTTGATCGCCATGTACCCGTCCCAGATGATCCGCAAGATTTCGGCGTCACCGACTTCGATCATGCCCAGCTCGTGGCGTTTTTGGAGGAGATGGAATTCACCACCCTCACCCGGCGCGTGCGCGATGCTGGCGGCATTGCCGATGACGCCGCTTCAAATGGCGGGGCAAAACCGGCTGCCGCGGCGGTCAATCGTGAGGATTATGAGATCGTGTTCGACCCCGATCGCCTCAAGGCGATCATGGCGGACGCTGTCGAGCGCGGCATTCTCGCCATTGACACCGAGACCACGGGCTTGAACGCCATGGCGGCGCGCCTCGTTGGCCTCTGCCTGTCCACCCAAATCGGCGAAGGGATCTATGTGCCATTGACCCATGGCGCCGAGGGGCTCGACCTCGACGATGACGATGTGCGCAAGCAAATGCCCATCGACACGGCGCTCGACATCGTGCGCCCCGTGCTCGCCGACCCGTCAGTGCTGAAAATCGGCCAGAACCTTAAATACGACATGTTGATCTTGAGTCAGCATGATTGTCCGATTACGCCCTATGATGACACGATGCTGCTCTCCTATGCCGCGGATTGTGGGACCCACAGCCACGGCATGGACGAGCTCGCCGAGCGGTATCTCGGCCACACCTGTATTCCGTTCAAAGAGATTGCGGGGACCGGCAAGAAGGCCAAGACCTTCGACCAAATCCCGATCAAGGATGCGGCATGCTACGCAGCCGAAGACGCGGACATTACCTTCCGCCTGCATCATGCGCTAAAGCCACGGCTTGTCGAGCAAAAGGTGACGAGCGTTTATGAGACAATGGACCGCCCGCTGGTCTCCGTTATCGCCGATATGGAACGCACCGGGATCAAAGTGGATCGTGACCGGCTCTCTCAGCTCTCAGGTGAATTCAATCAGCGCATGGCCGCGCATGAAGCCGCTGCGTTTGAGGCGGCGGGCGAGAGCTTCAACCTGGGGAGCCCAAAGCAGATCGGCGATATCCTCTTTGGGAAGCTAGGCCTGCCCGGGGGGAAGAAGACCAAGACCGGTGCCTGGTCGACAGACGCCGATGTGCTGGATGACCTAGCGGCAGAAGGCAATGACGTTGCCAAGGAAATCCTGGCTTGGCGTCAGCTCTCAAAGCTCAAAGGCACGTATACGGATGCCCTGATGGAAGCGATCCATCCCGAAACCGGCCGCGTCCACACCTCTTTCTCCCTCGCGACCACCACTACAGGGCGGCTCTCCTCAAATGATCCAAACCTGCAAAACATCCCCATCCGCACCGAAGATGGCCGGAAGATCCGCACGGCCTTTATTGCAGAGAAGGGACATGTTCTGATCTCTGCGGACTATAGCCAGATCGAGCTGCGGCTGCTGGCGCATATCGCTGAAATCGAAGCGCTGCGGTCCGCTTTCCGCGATGGCCAGGACATTCACGCTATGACGGCATCAGAGGTCTTCGGTGTGCCGATGGAAGGCATGGACCCGGTGGTGCGGCGGCAGGCGAAGGCCATTAATTTTGGGATCATCTACGGCATCTCCGCCTTTGGGTTGGCACGAAATCTCGGCATCGAGCGCAGCGAAGCCTCCGCCTATATCAAAAACTATTTCGCGAAGTTCCCGGGCATCAAAGCTTATATGGATGAGACGATCGAGGCGGCAAAACGCGATGGGTACGTCACAACGCTGTTTGGCCGACGCTCGCATACGCCGAACATCAAAGCGAAGATCCCGGCGCAACGTAGCTATGCCGAGCGCCAAGCGATCAACGCGCCGATCCAGGGCTCCGCGGCCGACGTGATCAAGCGCGCCATGATCCGTGTGCCGCACGCGCTGGCGGAGAAAGGGCTGAAGGCAAAAATGCTCCTACAAGTGCATGACGAGCTCGTGCTCGAATGCCCTGAGGACGAGGCGGCAGACACCTGCGCCCTCCTGCGCGACGTCATGGAAGGGGCTGCCCTTCCCGCAGTGGAGCTGTCTGTGCCCCTCACGGTCGAAGCCGATAGCGGCGCGAATTGGGAAGAAGCGCATTGACGATGGCGACGATAATGCCGCACGCCTGCCCGCTAAGAAATCATCGATCGTCTTGAGGAGGCCATCACATGGGTGATCTTGTCGGCCGTTTTTTCAGTTTCGAAGAGCATTTGGGCCGGGGATTGGTGCGCTTCACCTATTTTCTGGCGCTCTTTTATCTGGTCGTGCTGTCGATCTTCGCGATGGTGGTCGCGCTGATTAAGCTGAATTTCGGCGCGTTCCTGTTGGTGCCGTTTCGCTTCATTCTCTTTGTTGTGCTGCTGCGGGTGGGCGCCGAGCTGGTGCTGGCGATCCTTTCGATTGAAGAGCGTTCGCGTGTGCCCGGGGGCTCGGATGGCTTCGAGGCCGGATTAACACCCAGCGATCGCCCAAGGCCCGAAGACCTCGCCGCCGCACAGCGCGCTTCCTCGGCGCCTAGTCAGGACGCTGATATCGAAATGGACCCGTCTGTGGCGGACGACGTTGACCCGCCACAAACGGACACAGACAATGGCGATGAGGCTCCCGAAGGTAACATCGATGATGATGCGCCCGAGAAGCCGTCAAAATCAGCGAAGAAAAAAAAAGAAAACGGCGAAAGCACAAGTGACGACGCCAGCGGCGATTGATTGCCGACAGCGTCGTTCTTGATTAGCCCCAAGGACCGCTTTGGCTGGTCGCACGGCCAGATGCGCCACCCCATGGACCCGAGGAGGGTAATTGGCCTGCTTGCGCGCCTGGGCCTGCCATTGCCACCAACCGATCGATGCGGTTTTGCGTGGCGGGGTGCGTGGAGAACAGATTATCAGCGCCGCGGCCCGAGAGCGGGTTGATGATCATCATCTGCCCCGTTTCCGGATGACGCTCTGCCGTGGGATTCATAATTTGCGCGGCGCCATTGGAGATTTTCGCCAAAGCCGAGGCGAGCCAGAGCGGCTGACCACATATTTCGGCACCGATACGATCCGCTTCGTACTCGCGGGTTCGGCTGATCGCCATCTGCACCAGCGATGCCGCCAGCGGCGCCAAAATCATAATGGCTAATGTCTGCACGAGGCCCGGCCCGCCATTGCCGCGATTGCCGCCAAAGAACATCGCGAAATTGGCAATGGCCGTGATCGCACCAGCAAGGGTCGCCGTGACAGTCATGGTGAGCGTGTCGCGGTTTTTCACATGCGCCAGCTCATGCGCCATCACCCCCATCACCTCTTCCTCGGTGAGCATTGAGAGGAGGCCGGTGGTCGCCGCCACAGCGGCGTTTTCAGGGTTCCGGCCCGTGGCGAAGGCGTTTGGCTGGGGGTTTTCGATCACATAAATTTTGGGGATCGGCATGCCCGCGCGACCGGCCAAGCCGATCACGCCTTCGGCATAGCGGCGTAGGCGCGGGTCACGGGTGTCAGGATCAACTTCCTTCGCCTTGTACATCCGCAAAACGATTTTATCGGCGTTCCAATAGCTGAAGAAATTCATGCCCGCGGCGAAGATGAGGGCGATGAGCATGCCGCCCTTTCCGCCGATCAACAGGCCGATCACGCCAAAAAGCGCCGTCATCGCGGCAATCAGCATGCCCGTGCGCAAAACTGCGTTCATGTGTCAGAATTCCCCTTCAAAGGCTGGAGATTATTTGTGGATAGAAGATAAGGCCGGCAAGCGAGAGGCACCAG
>CAYFHK010000006.1:0-40468 GCA_964342585.1 uncultured Caulobacterales bacterium
CTAGGCGTTGGCTACTCGGCATCTTCTGACTGGTTCTTCCAGATGGTCTTCGTTGCCACGGCAGCATCGATCGTTTCGGGGACGCTGGCAGAGCGGATCCGTGTTTGGCCGTTCTTCATTTTCACGGCGCTTCTCACCGGCTTCATCTACCCGATCCAAGCTTCATGGCAGTGGGGCGGCGGCTGGCTCGCAGAAGCAGGCTTCTCTGACTTCGCGGGCTCGACCCTCGTGCACGCCACTGGCGGTTGGGCGGCTCTCGCTGGCGCGCTGATCCTTGGTGCACGGAAGGGCAAGTACAGCCCTGATGGGAAGCCGGTTGTGTTCTTCGGCTCGTCTATGCCATTGGCGACGCTTGGCGTCTTCATCCTTTGGCTGGGTTGGTTCGGCTTTAACGGCGGCTCGCAACTCGCGCTGGGTTCTGTCGATGACTCGATCGCTGTGTCGAACATCTTCGTGAACACCAACATGGCGGCCTGCGCTGGCGTGGTCACCGTGGTGATCCTGTCCACCCTGCTGCTCGGCAAAATCAGCGTTCCAATGGCCCTGAACGGTGCAATTGGTGGCCTGGTCGCCATCACGGCAGAACCGCTGACCCCTGCCATCTGGCAAGCGGTCCTCATCGGCGCTGTCGGCGGCGGCATCATCTTCGTCACCACGCCGCTTCTCGAAAGCATCCGCGTTGACGACGTGGTCGGCGCGATCCCGGCTCACTTGTTCTGCGGCATCTGGGGCACCATGGCCGTGCCGCTCACCAATGGTGGCACGAGCTTCGTGACCCAAGCGATGGGCGTTGGCGCCAACGCAGCCTTCGTGTTCGGGTGCAGCTTGGTGATCTGGGTGATCCTCCGGTTCACAATTGGCATCCGCTCGTCGGAAGCTGACGAAGACATCGGTCTCGACCTCGCTGAGACGGGTGCTCCGGGATACGATCTCATCCCCTCGACCGTTCCCGCCGAATAAGGCGATCCGGTCGACTAACGATGCGCGACGAGGTCAGCAGCCAGACCTCGTCGCGTTTTTTTTGCGCGGAGGGCGTGTTTAGGGCCGACGCGCATCGCTTGATGGTCTAAGACTGGCCGCACCTCCCTCACGGCGCGACACCTTCGTGATCGCAGAGAAGAGGTCGGAATTGGGGCAGTATTCAGTGTGGGGCATGGCAGGATGATCGGCCGGATGCGCGAGGCATTGCCAGCATTCAAGGATCGGTTGCCGCAGGACGACTGGGTTCGGCTCGGTCTTTTGTCGGCGCTGCTGGGTCTTTCGTGGTGGTCAACGACGCAAGGCCTCCTCGGACTGATGACCGCCGCGAACGGGGCACCTGGCCTCATCGTTCAGCTTACCATTGGCGTGGCGATTGCGGTGCTGACGCTCCTGATTTCCTGGACCGTCGACATGCTGCGCCGAGGTCGCACGGGTCTTTGGACACCGCTTTTCTTGGCCGGATACGCGCTCCTCACCATGATTTCGGTGGGTTTCGGGTTTGGGTTCTACTGGACCCACATCGAGAGCCGGGCGAGCGCACAACGCGCCGCGGCCGCCGAGACCGAACGGGTCTCACGGTCGTTGAATGAAGCCTACGGACGGTTGTTCGACACGATGGGCGCCTTGGAAACGCTCGCCGAGATGTCGGAGCGCCGGGCCGCGGCAGAAACCGACAGCGGCGGGACGTGCGGGGACGATACGGGCGCGGGCCGAGGGCCGCGATACCGTTTGCGGACGCGCGACGCAGAGACGATGTCGGCGCTGCGTGATCGCATCGCCGCGCGCGTCGGTAACGACATCGATCACTCTCAACAAACGCTACTCGGCGCCAAAGCCGCCTTGACGTCTCGGCTCGACCGCCTTGATCCAACAGCCTTTGCGCCGTTGAGCGAGGATGAGGCGCGCCGCCTTCTCGCAGAAACCGAACGCTCGATCGCCCAAACCGTTGATCAGTATGAAGCGTTTCGGTCGGGGCCAGCGGTGGCCAGCGCCATCTCTGTGCTGAACGAGCGTATCGAACAGGGCCGCACGACAATGGTGGATGAAGGCATTGCGTTCACCTGTGAGGATCCGGGGCTCGACGTGGTCATGTCGCAGGCTGTCGCCGCGCTTGAAGGGTTGCCGCCGCTGCCAGAGGCGAGCTTGTCGGTGCCCTTGGGCCCAGACGCCACAGTCGCGGCCTTCGGCAAGTTGGCGAACACGGCGCTGAGCCCGTTCCGCTCATCGCCGGCCTCCGCGAAACTTGCGGGGCGGGACTTCGTGCCGTTGGGCGTCGCGGTCGCGGTTGATTTGTTCATTCTCCTTCTATCTGTGCACGGAAAAGGCCGGCCAGGACGCGGCTCGCCCGGCATGACGATGTCCTATCTGGAAACGCCGGAGGGCCTTCGCAGCTTGACCGCCGGTCAGCCGAACACGGCGCTGCCAAGCCATGCAGAGTTGCTCGAACACTGCTTTTGGTGGCGTGATGCCTACCACCTCGCGCTCCCGGTTGGCGAAGAGGGAGAGGCGCCGCTGAGTGCCAGCCAGCGGGGGCTCACTCTGGTGGCGATGGTGCTGACCGATGCGGGGCTGCTGACGCCGGTCCGTCATCCGGTGCGGCTCCATGGCGTGCGTCAGCGCCTGCAGCTTCGCGCGGTCAATGACGGCAAGAAAACGCCGTTCCGCTCACAGTATGAATTGTACCGGTTTGCCGACAATGGCCTGGCCGAGGCGGCGTCGCTGTTGCTCGGTGCGCAAAATGCAGGACAGCCAACGCCGCCCGCCAAAGGCGATTTGGCGAAACAACCGCTTACTGACGATCAGCGAATGGGCCGTGCCTTGCCAGAGGGCTTGCGCCGCGACTGGCGTGCCAAAATTAAACCGGAGAAAAAGCCCTCAAGTGGTCGGCCGCGTTCTGCCGCTGATCCTACACCGAAGGCACAAGGGCGGGCGACGAGGCAGAACACGCGTCCTTCGGCCTATTGGCGCAGCTTGAAGCCGATCCCCAAAAACCCGCGCAGCAAAAAGTAAGTGTTTGGCGGCGGATGAATCGTCCTGCCGCTTCGGTCGCTCAACCCGCCAGCCGGGCTTTCACGCGCTGATTGGCTTTCGAGAAGTCCATCGCGCCATGATAGCGCGCCTTGAGCGCGCCCATGCATTTTCCGATATCTTTCAGCCCATCGGCGCCGATTTCAGCGATGACATTGTCGACGGCAGACTCAATCTCGTCGTCGCTCAGCTGTTTCGGCAGATAGCGGCTCACGACCTCGACTTCGCGCCGTTCTTGCTCGGCAAGCTCTACGCGGCCAGCATCTTCATAGGTTTTCGCGGACTCTTCCCGCTGTTTCACCATTTTGGCGAGCACGGCGAGCACTTCCTCGTCGGTGATGCCGCCGCAGCGGTCTTCGGCGCGGGCCGCGATGTCGCGATCCTTGACCGCCGCAGAAATCAGCCGAAGCGTCGAGATTTCGATTTTGTCGGCCTTCATCCGCATCGCGGTCTTCAGATCGTCCGAAATCGTTTGATAGAGAGGTGAAGTCATTAAGCCATTGCCCCAAAGGCATCGCGACTGGCGCAAAATACGCGCTATCTACGGCCGCGGTCCAAATTGTTTGTGTGAGTGGTTCGTTACTGCCTCAACGCGGACGTGCCATTACCGTTCTGCGGCATGATGAGGCACGGTCGTTAAAATTGGCCTTTTCAACATGTTCGACGCTGGCTATGTGCCGTGCGTTTGCGCGCAAGATACACTGATCGGCCCGCTCGACAAGACGGAGAAATATTCGCTCATGCGCCTGTGTCAAGACAGTCACGCCCCCGTTACCACCGCTCGGCTCGTTCTGGCTGACGGCACCGTTTTCGTCGGCCACGGCATTGGGGCCACAGGGGTTGCGGTGGGTGAGGTGTGTTTCAACACGGCCATGTCGGGCTATCAGGAGATCCTCACCGATCCCAGTTACGCCAGCCAAATCGTCACTTTCACGTTTCCCCATATCGGAAATGTGGGGGCAAATGACGATGATCTGGAAAACGCCACAGATGCCGCTGCCAGCGCCGCGCGGGGGGCCATTTTTCGCGCAGAGGTCACCAGCCCCTCGAACTTTCGCGCGCGGCTCGATTTGGGCGCATGGATGCGCCGCCGGGGCATTGTCGGGATCACTGGCGTTGATACGCGTCATTTAACCGCCCGCATTCGCGAAGAGGGGATGCCGCACGGCGTGATCGCGCATCATGCTTCTGGCGAATTCAACACTGATGAATTGGTCGCGAAGGCAAAGACTTTCGAAGGCCTCGAAGGACAGGATTTGACCCGCTCTGTCAGTCAGAAGGCCGCCTATAAGGGCGAGGACGGCGACTGGACCGGGGAGGTGGGTTTTCATCCCGCAGGAACCAATGACAGCCCGCATGTCGTCGTGATCGACTATGGTGTGAAGAAAAACATTCTGCGGCGCCTGGTGGCTGCCGGGGCAAAAGTGACGGTGGTGTCGCCAGTCGCCAGCTTTGATGAGATCATGGCGTTTCGGCCGGACGGTGTGGTGCTGTCCAATGGCCCTGGCGATCCTGCGGCTACGGCCGAATTCGCCGTCCCTGTGATCAAGAAATTCCTCGAAGCCCGCGTGCCGATGTTCGGCATCTGCCTGGGACACCAGCTTCTGGCCTTAGCGCTCGGCGCGAAGACGCTGAAAATGTCGCATGGCCATCACGGCGCGAACCATCCCGTGCGCGATCATCTGACGGGCAAAGTCGAGATTGTGTCGATGAACCATGGCTTCGCCGTGGACGAGGCGACCCTGCCAGCGGGCGTGAGCGCAACGCACACGTCACTCTTCGATGGCTCGAATGCGGGCTTGAAGCTGGAAGGGGCGCCGGTCATGTCCGTGCAGCATCACCCTGAGGCGAGCCCCGGCCCACAAGACAGCTTTGGCGTGTTCGATCGGTTTATCGCCCAGCTCCGCGGGAAAGCCGTCGCTTAAGCGATTGTCTCGGCACCAATCTCCATCCCGATCTTTTGAAAAACAAATATTGTTTTGTCGCGTGACCGCTTCGGTCGCGGTGATCCGCTATTGTCAAAGCCCTAAGCAAAGAAGTACGGTGCTCTTAGTGCGAAGGCTGTCGCTGGCCACCTGCCATACCGCTCATTTGATTTTTGTCAGACGCGGCGTATGGGGCGCGGGCACAACAGATTACTGAATGTAATAGGGAGACCTGAGATGCGGTCATATGAAATGGATTTTGGACTGTCGGAACGCGTGACCGGCTATATCGAGCAAGTGCGCGAAATGATCGAAAACGACATCGCACCTTTGGAGCATGAATATCACTCTGAAAATGGCAAAGCGCCGATGGTGGATGGCGTCTTCGGTCTTACCGATCGGCAGATCGACATCTTGGAGGGCCTCAAAGACAAGGCGAAGTCTCGCGGGCTTTGGAATTTTTGGAAGACCTTCGGTGATGATGGCAAAGATCTGACCACGATCGACTATGCCTACCTCGCCGAAGAGATGGGCAAATGCTCTATCGCCTCGGAAGTGTTCAACTGCTCCGCGCCTGACACCGGAAATATGGAAGTTCTCGCGCGCTGCGGCACGAAAGAACAGCAGGACAAATGGCTGACGCCACTGCTGAACGGCGAAATCCGCTCTGCCTACCTCATGACCGAGCCGGGCGTGGCGTCATCGGATGCGACCAATGTGTCGCTCCGCGCCGAGCTGAAAGACGGCCATTGGGTTCTCAATGGCGAGAAATGGTGGGCGTCGGGCGCCGGTGATCCGCGTTGTAAGATCTATATCGTGATGTGCGTGACCGATCCGGATGCGGAGGGCCGCCACAGCCGCCACTCGCAAATCCTCGTGCCTGCTGGCACGCCCGGTGTCGAAATTCTCCGCCCGATGACGGTTTTTGGGAATGACGACGCGCCGCACGGCCACATGCATGTGAAATTCACCGATGTGAAAGTGCCTGAAGAAAACATGATCCTCGGTCGCGGTCGTGGTTTTGAAATCAGTCAGACCCGCCTCGGGCCTGGCCGTATTCACCACGCAATGCGCGCGATCGGGCAAGCCGAACGGGCCTTCAACCTGATGTGCCAACGCTCAACCGAGCGCGTGGCCTTCGGCAAGCAACTGTCGCGTCTTGGGCAGAACCCAGACATCATTGCTGAGTGCCGGATGGAAATCGATGAGGCGCGCCTCGTTTGCTTGAAAGCCGCATGGATGATGGACCAAGGCGATCCAAAAGCCGCTGCGCCTTACATCTCACACATCAAGGTCAAAGCGCCGCGCGTTGCCCTAAAAGTGATCGATGAAGCGATCCAAATGCATGGCGGCATGGGCGTGAGCCAAGATACCCCGCTCGCGCGGATGTATACGAGCCAGCGGACCCTGCGTCTCGCCGACGGTCCGGACGCCGTGCACCGCATGGTCATCGCCCGGAACGCGATGCGCCAGTTCGGCTCCAACCACTAAGGCGGTATCCTGCGCAGCGCCGCTGCGCAGCAGCATGCACAAATCCTGTCAGGCTCTTGTGAAAGAGGGCCAGGCAGGCCAGCATGAGACGTCTGGGAGCATGGGGAGCCGAACGCATGGTGGCGTCGGTGACGGAATTGGCGATGGAAGCGATTGGGGAGTACACCCCCGATCGCGATTGGCGAATTGATCCAGAAACCCATGCTGAGAAGCTTCCCGCGGCCGCTGGCCCACTAATCCGCGTTCTCGAACGGGCTGATCTACAAGAATTGATGAAACGGTTTCGGGGCGCTGACCGCGAGGCTGTGAAACAACAGCGCGCCTATAAACGCTATGGGCGCGCGGCCATCATCCTCAACACCGCAGCGGCGATCGCCGGGGCTGTGAGCCTCTATGCTGGCGGGATCTTTCGCAGCGAGAGCGCGGCCGCCGCCGCGGCCACAGGGGATGCTGTACAGCAGACCATCGTCGAAACGCTGTCTCTCTATATCCCGGCGTTCCAGGTCGCCTTCATTTTGCTGGCGTTGCTGGCCGCGCAAATTGTCATCCGCCTACGCCCATTCGATAAGTGGATGAAAGCGCGAGCGGAAGCGGAGATCGCGCGAAACGAAATCTTCTGGCGGGTCACCACGGCGGATGAGCCCACGCGGGAGGGTGAACTCCCACTCTTGCCGCTTCAGCTAGAATATTTTCAGCGCTATCAGCTTCAAACGCAGCTCTCTTATTACGCTGAGCGAGGGGCGCAGCATCGCAAGACGGCGGAGGGCAGGGCGACCCGGCGGGGCCTCTATACCGCGGTTGGCGGCTTTGTGGCGGCGCCCATCCCCTTTGTGGCCACTTCGCTTTTCGGCGGCAGCGAAACCATCGGCGTTGCCTTTGAGGAGCTGTTTGCGTCGCAGGCAGACGATGTTTTCTCGAACGTTGTTTTCAATGAGGGCTTTGCCCTTGCGGGCATCATCATCGCCTCAATGCTTTCCGCGCTCGAAGCTTTGCGGTTGCTGTCTCAGGATACGCGAAATGCCAGCCGCTATGGGGCGACCTTCGCCAATCTTCGCTTTCTCGCAGATCGGTATTTGAACCCTGCGCGTGAGGCCGCGGCAGATGGCGACCGTGAGGCCGTGGAAGACTTCGTTCTTGCCGTAAACGAACAAATTTCATCTGAGCACAAAGAGTGGATCTTGCTTCAAGAAGAATCTGCGATGCCAGAAATCACATCGATCGCCTCGCACTCCTTGCGCCGACTGCGGACACGCGTCTCATGATGAGCGATGAGGCTGTGGCGCGCGTTGTTCATGAGGGCATGCGGGCTTTCAAAATCAGCGTCGGGCAAGAGCCGATCGAAGGATGGGATACGTGCCCCGACTGGATGCGGGATTCCACCATCGCCGCCGTTCGCTTTCGCAGAGATCATCCTGACGCGCCGCCATCAGCGCAGCACGACCAGTGGCTGGCCGAGAAGGAACAAACCGGTTGGCAATACGGCCCTGTACGGAATGATATGGAGAAACGTCATCCGATGATGGTGCCGTATGGTGCCTTGCCTGAAGTGGAACGACGCAAAGATGCTTTAGTGGTGCAGATTATCGACGCGCTGACGGGGCCAATGCTTTAATTTTTTGCATGACTTTCGTCCGGCTCATCGATGCCGCGACCGGCGGCAAAGGCATTTGGGCCGGCGGCTCTTCGTCTTCAGGACCATGCGGATTGTGCGCAGGCGGCAAGTCGAAAACGGCGGGGAAGTGGCTTTCCTTCACCTTACGATCGGCAATCGCCTGGCCAATTTCATAGGCAATTTGAAGGCCATCAGAGTCCGTCATATTTCGGACGGTATCGATTTGCTTGGTGGTGAGGGCCAAGCCGAGATCCTGGCGCAGCACGTCCGCAATCAGGCGCGTTTGAAACCGCTGATAACTACAACGCGCTTCGTTCGTGAGCAGGACGCCCTTCAGATACCCCAATTCTGAGTCGATGAGGTCAGGGTCTTCTGGTTCGGAGATGAGCTGCATCAACATCTCCCCCATGTCTTCAGCCCCGGAAATCATCGATGTGAGGGCCTCTTTCGCGGCCAAGGCGCTCGGCAGCTTTTTCAACCGCGCCGTGTTCGTATCATTGACCAAGCTGCCGGTGCCGACGGACGTGACAAGAATTTTGTCATCACCGGTCGGCCAATCAAAACCATGCCCCGGCAAGGTGGCGAGGAGGTAAAGCTGAAACGCGGGGTTATTGTGCGGCGTGACGCCGCCATCGATGAAGAGCCCTGAAACGCGTCTTGGCTTGCCGACGATCTCAATTTCTTCGGGCGCAAAGAAATACGGCGCGGCCGTTGAGGCGCGCACGATGTTGGCAACCGGGAAATGGCGATTGCCAAGATAGGATTTATCCGCAGGGTCCGCAAAGAACTTGCCCTTTGGATTATTATGCATCGTCCACGTACTATCTGTGTCGACACGTTTGGCGATAACGGCAAGGCCCGTTCCCATCGTCGGGTCACCGAGCGTTATGTCGCCAAATTCGTCGCGGAGATATTTGAGAAGGCGCTTACCATCGAATTTGGGGCGCAAAATGCCTTGAGGCTTAAACACGCCTTTGCGCTTGAAGACGCGCGGCACGATCTCTTGGTAGAGCGACCAAATGTCCGAAACGCTATAGGATTTTGCCGCCAGGCCCGACGCGATGATCGCGCCGGTCGAAGTGCCGCCGATCAGATCATAATAGTCGGCGAGACGAAATCCCGGATGGTTGCCATGACGCCGCTGCAGCATGGTTTCGATTTTTGCCAGGATAGCGATCGCCATCGCCCCGCGCACGCCACCCCCGTCTAGCGCCAAAATGCGCTTGGGCCCACGTGGCGCCAAATGCTCGGCCAAATCATACCGATGGTAGGCCCGACGACGCGGATCCGCCGCACCGCGAACAATTGTTCGATCCCTGAAGAAAACGCGCCGAACCATTAACCCCCGCCCACAGCAAAGCTGTTCTAGGGGTGGTTATGACACGCTGCAGCAATGACCGGAAGCCCGGCCAGATCGTTTATCGGTGTGGCTGTGGCGGCCGATTGGCCGTTTCTCGCGTTAAGAAGGCATCAAACATCACAATCGACCAAAGCGCTTGGCCGTACTGGCCCGCGCCTTTTGCATGTTGTGCAGCCAGCTTCTCGACGTGATCGACCGCGAAATACCCGCTATCGCGCCAAGCCGTGGCCGAGCGCAGCTTTTGCTGAAGGGGCGACTCCGCGCCCCGAAAAGCCCGATCGATCGGCGCGGCGAACCCGCGCTTTGGTGCAGCCAAGGCCGATGCGGGAAGCTGGTCGGCCAATGCGGCCGTCATCACGCGTTTGTGATCGCCCGCATGGAATTTGAAAGCGCGCGGGAGAGAAATTGCCCATTCGACCAGCGACGGATCTAGCAGCGGTGGGCGGACCTCGAGCCCCACAGCCATGCTGGCACGGTCGATCTTCACCAGCATCCGGCCGGGCAGCCACGTCTTTAGGTCAGCGATTTGCGCGGCCGTCACAGGATCATCCGTGTCCGCAGCGAGATAGGCTGTCTCGACGTGCCGTTCCGGCCGATAGTCCCGCAGCTCCTCGGTGAGCAGGCTGCGCGTCACGTCTGGCAGAACGGCGGAGACCGCGCGCGCATATCCCGCCCCCGGGCTCTCACCAATGGCTTGCAAACCGGTCTTCAGACGAAGCGGCGCCGGGGCGCTGTGCCAGCGGGGGTAGACCGCGCCAAGCCCTGCGATAACAGAGCGGCGGAAGGGCCCCGGCAGCAGGCGGCGGATATGGTGCTCCCGCGCGATGCCCGCATAGCGCGTGTACCCCGCAAAAAGCTCATCGCCGCCATCCCCCGAAAGGGCGACGGACGCCCAATTCTTAGCTTGCTGACACAGGAGGAAAGTGGGGGCGGCTGAACTGTCAGCGAAGGGTTCACCATAGATGGCGGCAAGTGTGGGGACGAGGCTCGCCAGCTCGGTGTGGGCTTTGAGGCTCTGATGATCAGTCCCCAAATGGTGCGCCATGGCTGCACCGGCGGCTGTTTCATCCAAAGCTGGATCATCAAGACCCATGGTCAGTGTACGAAGGCGGTCAGTGCTATGTGTTGCTGCGCTGACCACAGCGGCGGAATCAAGACCGCCGGACAAGAAGGCGGCGATCGGTACATCCGCCATCATTTGCGCGCTGACCACGTGGCGAAGTCGGCCCGAGAGGTCCTCCGCCGCTTCATCCAGTGATCGCGGGCCCTGGCCAAACCGTGTCAATTGCCAATATCGGTGGGGTGCACGAACCTTTTGGCCTCGCCGAAAAATGCGCACATGTCCAGGGCTGAGTTTTTCGATATGGCTATAGATGCACCCAGGGTCGGGCACATAGCCATAAAACAAATAGTCCGCCACCGCCGTTGGCTCGATCACGTTCGGCACGCGGTCGGATGCCAGAAGCGCATCGATCTCTGACGCGAACAACAAAAAGCCGTTGTCGGTAATATGCGTATAAAGAGGTTTTTCGCCGAGGCGGTCGCGGGCGAGCAGCAGCGTTTCGGCACGCTGGTCCCACGCGGCGAAAGCGAACATGCCTTGTAAATCGCCGAGCACATCGACGCCGCGGCGTTCAATCAGCTCTGCCAATACCTCGGTATCGGAGCGCGTTCTGAACTTGACGCCAAGCGGCTCAGCTTCATGGCGCAGATCGGCGTGGTTATAGATTTCGCCATTGAAGGTCAGGATTGTTTTACCGCTCCGTGTTCGGAACGGTTGCTGACCGCCATCGATATCGACAATGCTCAGTCGGCGATGGCCGAAGCCAATGCCAGGCTCGAAATAGTAGCCGTGATCATCTGGCCCGCGATGCGCGAGGGCCTGAGTCATCCGTTCGAGCGCGCCGCGATTGATGTCGCGCTTGCCCTCGAGGTCAACAATGCCAGCGATCCCGCACATTGGCTGTCTCAGCTGATGCTGCCGGCGACGAGCAGACCGGCGACGAGGGCGAGGAAGCGAGGCGGCGGCATCTCATCGGGCATGGACCGCGCGTCATCGAGGTCAGGGCGGTGCGGCGCGTCGGGATCCGCCATCATCAGGGCTGCGACACCTAGCACGGCCATGATCCCGCCGAAGAAGATCCAGCCATACAGTAGGTGATCCACACCCGCTGCAATCTGCAGGCCAGATTTATGGGCGATAATAACCGTCAGTGTCGCGCGTAGTCCGTTCGCAATCACCGGGACGAACAAAGCCATCAGAAGGAAGCCGACCTGCTTGCGCCAGTCTGTAAACAGAAGATGGATGAGCAGAAGGGAGGCGGTGAACGTCGCCAACAAGAAGCGTAACCCTGCACACGCGCGCGCAACGGAGAAATCACCGACCGTCGTCCGAATGAGCCAGCCTTCCTTCACGGCCTCGATATTGACGAAGGAGAGGACGCCCATGATCGCCGTAGCGGTGATTTCGCGAAGCAAAGGGATAAGGCTGTCGCCAACCGGGATCATGGTCAGCATAAAGAGCAGCGCGAACCGGTGGTGCCACGCGAATGGCCTGCCCAAAAAGGCCGCCGGCAACGAGATCAGCGTAAAAGCGATCCCGATGTGCTGGAACAGCCGTGCATCTGTGACGGTGCCCAGGGTATAGGCGCCAGCACCGGCGGCAACGCCCCATAGAGCCTTCGGCCAAACGGAGAGGGGCATGCTCCGGTCCCACCCAATGCCAATCAGCAAGATGGCGGCGGGCAGAACGAAAAGCCCATGGCCATAGGCGTCACTCGACCACCAAATGGAGACAAGATGCGTCACCCCATCGCGCCAGAGGACGCACATGGCCAAGATCGCCCCCGCAAGCGCGAACCCGTTCGTGGCGCGGCGGAGATGGACCGATGTGTTCATCGCATGTGTCGACACATTTCCCTCCGCCTGTTTCCTTGGCAGGTGGAGGTTAATAATCGCGCTTATAGTTCGCAGAAACGTTTTGCGCGCCATTGGCTTTTAACGTCGACTCCACGGTCACTGTATCACTCACTTCGTAAGTGATGGTGACTTCGGTGCCTGCCTCCTGCGCGGATTGCTTCGCAGAGACGTAAACATTGTCGGAGATGTACTTGCCCACTTCGACTTGGCCGGCGCCAGTTTCGGAATCGACGCCGAAGGAAAGCGCATCGAGCCCCAAAGTCGAGCGAATGCCGCCGCCGCCCCCGCCGCCGAAGGGGCTTGTCCCGGTGAGCTGCGCGATGGCGCTGGCGATTTGCACGCTTTCGAGGGCCGAAAGCTCGGTTGGCTGCTTGCCGAAAAGCACCAGCGCCATGATGTCTTCATCTGGCCGGTTAGGATTCGACGATAAGGAGATCTGCGGATCAGAGGCGGGCCCAGCAACCGTAACGAACGCGGTCACTTCAGTCGCTTCATAGGCCGCGGTGAGATCGATCCGGGGATCAATTTCTGCGCTGGTGCGGCTGAAGGCAATGCGGCCGTCGGTGATGTCAAAGGTGCGGCCTGCAAAATCAAAGGTGCCCTCACGGTTGGAGATGGAGCCGCCGAGAATAGGGGCGTTGGCCGTTCCCGCCACGGTCAGATCAACGGACCATTCGCTGTTGAGGCCTCGGCCGCGGACGAAGACGCGGTTATCGGCTCTAATGGCCAGGTCGAGCCGGATGCGCGAGGGCTCGCGCTCTTCCGCGGCCTCGATTTCGCCGGCCTCTGGAAGCTGGCCATCGGTGCGGACGATGTCGACCGGCACAAAGGTCGGCGCGCCGCTTGCGGGCACTTCGCTGGGGATGATGTATTCCGCTTCGTTGACGGTGGCCTGTCCGGCCACCAGCAAATCTTCCAGGCTGCCGGTGATCGCGATATCGCTGCTGGCCGTCAGATTGAGTTCAGGGCTTCTGATCAGCCGCGCACGGTCCAGCACGAACCGCGTATCGATCTCGGAGGCACCTTCATTCAAGTTGAAGGTGCCATTGAGGGAGACCGCATTGGGTCGCTCGTCAACGCCCGATCCCGTCAACCTCAGCGTCCCTTGCGCGCCCGTCGGGGTGAGGCCGAACTCGGCATCGGCAGAGAGGTTCGTCAGGGTAAAGCCGACTTCCTCGTCTTCGACACGGCCCTCGCGCAGCGTGATGGTGCCATCGAGTGCCGGTGCCGTCGGCGTGCCGCGTATGGCGACGTTGCCTTCGATCGCGCCGCGCAAAAGGATGGGGATGTCTTCGATAAAGGGTGAGAGCTGCGCGAGATCGCCGTTCAGCCGGACGAGACCGTCCATCGGCGTCTCGGGCAATTCCACCCCCAGCGTGCCGGCATCGCGCGTGAGGCGGAGCGGCAGCGTGAGCCGAGCGTTTGCGAATTCGCCATTGGTGTCTTCCGTGATCCGCGCATTGCTTTGCAGCTCGCGGCCATTCCATGCGCCATCGACGGCCAAGGTTGCGGCATTGCCGTCTTCGTCCTGGGCGCGCGCCGATAGCTCAAACGTAGCAGGCGTACTTTCATTCGTGTCGAGACGAACCTGCGCCGTCAGCGGCACTTCGACGCCCCGCAGGGGAATTGCCGAAAGATCTGCGTCCGCCTGCCAGCGAGAGGGGACGTAGCTGCCCGACACAGAAACACGTCCCTCATCAAGCCAATCAAGGTCCATCTGTGTAACGCGGATCGTCTCGCCGATGGTCACCGTTGTTGGCGCCAGGAGCGTGATTTGATCGCTCGGCTGCGTGCTACCAACGCCGACATTCAACGTGCTCAAAAGAACTTCCGGCGCCTCAGCTGCGGTGTCGACCTGCGCCGCCGCGTTAAAGCCAATGAGATAAGTGTCGGCGACATAAGCATCCTCGAATTGGATGGCGACATCGATGGCGTCTGGTGGACCATTTGCGAGCACCTGAAGGCCTTTTACCTCGCTGCCTGCGACGGCGATATCCTCGCTGATGATCCGTGCAGAGAGAGGGGCTGTCTCGCTCCCGCGGCTGACGTCGACCGACAGTGTACCTCTTGGTGGGGCGCCGCCGATCGCGATCGCATTCTCAGTGGCCGTGATTTCAGCGTTGAGTTGCGCTGCGCCGCTGGCGGGGCTGAAATTGCCAGACGCAGTTGCCTCAATGCCCGCTAGGCGCGCATCAAGTCGGGTGAGGCGGTAGCTTTCTTCCGTGGTCGTCAGGTCTACCAAAGCCCGGTAGGAGCCATTCGTCGATGTGATGCGGACGGTCCCCGATGGCCGGGTCGGCAAACCGGTCAGGTCGGCGGACAAGGTCCCTGGCGTAAAGATGGTTTCATCGTATTCCCCGCGGGGGATCGCGGCGGAGAGCGTGAGCTTTGCGTCTTCCGTCGTGCCCGAAGCCTTGACCGTCGCGGTGACAGGCGCAGCAAGGTTGAGCCCTTCAACAAAGCGCGGCGGAAGCCCGCGGCCCACCCGCATCGAAAGGTCGGCATCAATCACGCCGCTCTCTAGCCCATAATCGGCAGCGCCACTGACGCGCAGTGCAATGTTTTGATCTTTGCCAAGATTGATCAGCGCATCTCGTACCGACAGCTGGTTTTCGGCAGTCAGTGTTACATTCGCTGAGAGATCACCGCCCTGCGCTAGAACATCATCAATCGGTGTGTCGGCCAGAGGGATACGCGGCGCCGTCAGCGCGATGCGCCCTTGGAACGGCGTGGTCTCCCTGCTGCGGCCTTCTTCCAACACCAAATTCGCCGTGTCAGTATTGAGCTCGCCGGAGAAGGCCCATGCCCCCTCATCACTCTGTTGGGCATTCGCGGTCAGGGTGAGGGGCCCGGCGAAATCGGCGGCGCCGTACTGCTCCAGCAAGTCCGCGGAAAGATCGCCGCGAACGTTCGCTGTGATATCCGTCGCCTGCTGATTAAGATTGAAGTCAGCCACGATCTCCCCAAAACGCCCTTTGAGCGAATTGATCGACAGATTGACGATGTCGTTGTCGTCGATTCTCCCCGCGGCGGCGATCTCAACGCGCTCTCCCATCGCGGCACGTGCATCCTCTGGGATCAATGGCCCCGGCGCGATCGTCAGCGCGAATTGCGTCTGGTCTAGGGTTTTGAGATTCCCGCTGACGGCGCCACCCAACGCACCGTAGTCGCCGAGGCTGGCATCCAGATCGCCCGACCAATCGGCAAGTGGTCCGCTGCCGTTCAGGCTGATCCATATGGCATCTCCGGCTTTGGCCAGAGATGAGATCATCCCATTGGGTGCACTCAGCGCCTCGATATTGAGTGTGAGATCGTCGCGATTGAGATCAATCACCGCACGAACCAAATCTTGGTCTTCCTCGGCGTCAAGGCGCGCGCGAGATTGGATGCGGCGCCCTTGCGCTTCAAGATCGGCTCTGAACCGGAGATCGTACCGCTCCCCCAGTACCGGCTCGCGGATTGAGATCTCGTCGATCAAAACGTTGGCCACGCGAATGTTGGGCAAAGAGAAGTCACCGCCCTCGTCATCCTCTTCGTCTTCCTCCTCAGCGGGGCGCTCAGGAAGCGTGGGCTGACGGAACAAAATCGCATCGGTGACCGTGAAGTCATCGACAACGATCGCCCCGCGGATGAGGGCGAGGGGGTCCCATTCCAAATGCAGGCGTTCGATGCTCACCCAAACGCCCTCGTCGTCAGACATCGAGACATTGCTGAGAATGAGTTCGCCGGGCAGCGCGCCCGCGATCGGATCGAATTCGATCTCACTTCCAAGCGCCGTCTTAACAGCGTCTTTCACAATCGGCCGTGCAATGTTGTCGATCAGCGCACGGCCGGGACCGGTTTTTGGCAGCACGAACACCGCGGCCAGCGCGATAATGATGAGCGCGCCGAAACCGAGCGCTGCGTATTTGATCACTCTACGCATTAAAAAGCTTGTCCAATGGCAATATAAACGTGGATGATATCGTCTTCGAAGACGGTATCGATCTGTCGCGACCCATCTTCGTTGAAAACAGGATCGCCCATATCATCGACCGCTGGGCGCGTGATGGTGCGCCGATCCAGCGGGGTTGCCACATCGAGACGAACGGGCCCGACGGGCGTTAGATATCGCGCGCCGACACCGGCGCCCTTCAACAGACCTTCCGAAAACTCAGGCGTGTTCTGACTATACACATTGCCCGCATCGACAAAGGCTGCGATTTGGATCGTGTCCGTGATGGAATACCGGATCTCTGTGTTGATTTCGGCCAAAGACGAGCCCCCGATGGGGTCGCCCTCGTCATCGAGCGGGCCCACCTCTTGGAATGCGTAGCCGCGAACAGAGCCGCCGCCGCCGGCGAAATAACGTTCAGTCGAGGGCAGAGACGCCAGATCAGTGCCGAAGGTGCTGCCAAAGAGCGCCCGCATGGCGACAACGACTTTGTCGCGATCTCCAAAGGCGTAGCGGGTCGCCCCGCCCAATTCGCTTTGGACGAATGGCGTGTCGCCGAAAAAGGGCGTCACGACAGCCCGCGCCCGATGCCCGCGCGTCGGGTTCAGCCGGTCATTTTCGTTGTTGAAGACAGCGGACAGCGGGAGCGATGCGGACGAAAAAGTCTGCTCGACACCATCATTGTCCGTGATCGTTGAATATTGATAGCGCAAATCGGCGGAGGTGGTGAGCTTTCCTTCCAGCCATCGCTTATCGACCCCTGCGCCGGCGGTGACGGTTTGCGCTTCAAAAGCGTCGGTGTCTTCGTTTTCCAACAAAAGGGAGAGACGCCAGGTGCCGGGTAAGAGGGGTAGCGGATCCGTATACGTCAGTTCGCCGGATTGGCGCGGTAGCGAGTACTCTAGGCGGGCCGCCAGCGTCTCCCCGTGGCCGCGCCAGTTTCTGTTTTCCCAGAATGCCTCTGCGCCGATGCCAACGTCGGTCGAGAAGCTCAGCCCGGCGCCGACGGTCCGTCGTTTCCGCTCCACCACGGTCACCAAGATTGGCGCCGCGCCATCTGGCCCCACGGGGCCCGCTTCGACGGAGACCTCGCGGAAAAGCCCAGTATCTGCGATACGTTGTCGATAGCGGTCGAGCTGGCTGCGCTTGACGAGCGCCCCTTTTTCGAAGGGTCTCAGTCGGTTGAGATAACTCGGATCTGTTTTCTCCAGGCCAGAGACCTGGATGTCGCCAAACGTCGCTTTGGGGCCCGTCTCGACGCGATAGACGGCGCTTGCGTTCCTGGTGGTGAAATTGGCCATGACTTGCCGTGAGACCGGCTTCGCTTCTGGATAGCCGGTTTCTGCCAAATGCGTGACGAGTTGCTGCTGGATCTCGCGGAGGCGCTCGCCCCGGGGGTTGCCATCGGTAGCGATGCCGGCATCCTCCATCCGGGTTGGCCGTGTATCGGACTGCGAGTCGGCATATTGGATCTCGTACTGATTGATCGTGAAAAGGGCGCCGCGATCGACTGAGAACACCACAGATACCGTGAGGCCTTCGCGATCCACACTCGGCGTCACGGTCGCGGCGTAAAAGCCTTGTGCCCTCAAAGCGCTTTGCAGGATCTGCGCATCTTTATTGGCCGCCCGACGAACCGGGGCGATTGACGTGTATTGCGCGGTCCCCCGGGCCAGCGATGACATCTGCCGCAACGTTGACCGCCGCCCGTCATCCTTGATCCCCTCGATTTTGACGGAAATCTCCAGGTCGGCGGCCGCCGCTCTCGTCGGAACGGCGCCAAAAATAAAGCAAAGCGACAGGAAAATAAGGCCGCCGCGGAAGATCAAATTCATAAAACGCCTGAAATACCCCAGCGACTTCCTGTCAGAACTAGCCTTGTGATAGGCGCAAGGTCAAAACCGCGGCCGTGGGGAAGTATCTATGCCAGTCGATATCCGAGAAAAATTAACTAACCGTGCGGCGCAAGTGGAAGCAGCCCTAGGGTCCTGTTTGCAAAGGGAAAATGCCGGCTCGGAGGCGCTCGAGCGGCTTAACGCCGCTGTGTCTTATGCAACGCTAGGCGGGGGGAAAAGGCTGCGGCCCTTCCTCTTAATCGAATCGGCGGTGCTGATGGGGGCTGAAGCTGAGGAGGCCATCCCCGCGGCCTGCGCCATCGAAATGATCCACAGCTACAGTCTCGTGCATGACGATTTGCCGGCGATGGACGATGCGGACACCCGTCGCGGGCAGCCCTCGGTGCATAAGGCTTACGATGAGGCGATTGCGATCCTGGCGGGCGATGCCCTGCTGACCGATGCCTTCGCCGTGCTCACTGGCGGGGCGTATTCGCCAGAGGTCGCATCGCGGCTTGTCCATCTCCTTGCGGAGGCTGCGGGCTCTTCAGGCATGGTCGGCGGGCAGATGATGGACCTCTATCCAACCGGCCTCACCGAAGATGAAATCATCGGCATTCAAGAGCGGAAGACAGGTGCTTTGATCGAGGGCGCCGCCATGATGGGCGGCGTCGTTGGACGAGCCAGCGATGAGCAATTGCAAATGCTGCAAAGCTACGCTGCCGCCATCGGCCTCGCCTTCCAAATTGTCGATGATGTGCTGGACGTGACGCAAACCGCCGAGGCGCTGGGCAAGCCCGCAGGGGCGGATGATGCCGCGGGCAAGGCAACTTTTGTTTCGCTGCTCGGTCTGGAAGGGGCGCGTGACCGGATCCATCAGCTCACAGAGCAGGCGCATGGTGCTCTGGCAAGCTTTGGCAACGATGCGGTGACATTGAAAGCCCTCGCCGACGACTTGGCCGCCAGAACGCATTGATAAACGGGCGGAAAATGAAATCGCTTCTGCGTTGCAAGAGGAAACATTGCCTTTGACGCGGTGACGGGCGCGCCGGTAAGCGAAGACATGAGCGACGCCACAACGCCTAGGGCAGAGAGCACAATGGGCGGTCCAAGATGGGCCCATTTGGCAACGCTCGCCTCGGTCTGCGTTGCCGGTGGCTTGATGTTGGCCAAAGGGTTCGTGTGGCAGGCCTCAGGCTCAGCCGCGATCCTGGCTTCGTTTGCAGACAGTGCGATCGACCTTCTTTCGAGTATTATTGCCTTTGTGGGTGTGCGGATGGCGGCGATGCCGCCCGATGCCAACCACCGCTTTGGGCACACAAAGGCAGAAGCCATCTCCAGTCTTGTGCAACTGATCCTGATTTCGGCGTCCGCGGCGTTCATCACCGCCGAATCCGTGCGGCAGATCACGTCGCCCCAGCCGATCGAGGCCGAAGGGGCGGCATTTGCTGTGATGTTGGTTTCTCTTGCGGCGACGCTTTCGCTCGTCGCCTTCCAGACATTTGCCTTGCACCGCGCGCCCTCGCTCGTGACCGAGGGCGACCGGGCGCATTATGTGAGCGATTTGTTAGGCAACTCAGGCACCCTTCTGGCCTTGTTGCTCGCCTCACAGTTCGGGCTCCTATGGGTCGACGGCTTGGCTGGGTTGGTGGCGGCCGGCTTCCTCGCTTGGGCCGTGTGGGGCCTCGCGCGGCGGGCCCTACCGCAGCTCATGGACGAGGAGCTCAGCGATGAGGAGCGTGCCGAGATCGTCCGCATCGTGCTTCAAGATAAAGAAGTCTTAGGCGTGCATGCCCTGCGCACCCGTCGTGCCGGACCCACACGTTATATCCAGTGCCACCTAGAGCTTGACCCAGAGCTTTCCTTACGCGCGGCCCATCGCATCACCGACCGGGTGGAGACGGCGCTGCGTAATGAATTTCCGGATGCAGATTTGATTTTCCATCAGGACATCCATGGCATGCGGGAAACGCATGATGCCTTTGGTCAACGCTCCGCCAGCAACGCGGCCGAATGACCTAACGTCTTGGATGTGCCGCAGCGTGCGCCGCGACAAGGCGCTCGCGTTCGACTTCTGTGTAGCGTTGGGTCGCCGCAAGGGAGCTGTGCCCCAACAGTTCTTGTACCGTACGTAGATCGGTCCCCGCTGCGAGAAGGTGCGTTGCAAAGGCGTGCCGCAACGCGTGCGGG
The DNA here is from genome assembly GCA_964342585.1 of uncultured Caulobacterales bacterium. Lineage (GTDB taxonomy): Bacteria > Pseudomonadota > Alphaproteobacteria > Caulobacterales > Parvularculaceae > Parvularcula. Next base: position 20,276 of record CAYFHK010000006.1, read on the forward strand.
GTCGCGCTGTCATCGAGCCCCAAAGCGGCGCGCTGCCCCCGCAACCGCCGTTGCGCGACACTTGCATTGAGGCGCTGACCGCGGGCGCCGATGAATAACGGGGCTTCCGGATCATTGGCGCCTCGGGCGGAGAGGGCGGGGCTGTCGGCTTCCAGCGCGGTCAGATAGTTGTCGATTTGCGTTCGGACGATCGCGAGCAGGGGCACCTCACGGACCTTCCCGCCTTTTCCCCGTATTCGAAGGGGGCCATTGGCGGGCACATCTCCGATATTGAGCGCGATGGCCTCCCCAATGCGCAACCCCGCCCCATAAAGCAGCGCAAAAAGCGCGGCGTCACGGGCTACTTGCCACGCGTCGCTTTTCGTTTGATCAGGTCCCAAATCACCGGTGGCCAAGGCGCGCGCGGCTTCGGCCCTGATCGGTCTTGGGAGGCGTTTGGGGAGTTTCGGCGCCCTCAACGACATCAATGCGCTCAAGGGCGGATCGTGCTGCTGATGGGCAAATTTTAAAAACGTTCTGAGGGCAGATAAATCGAGCCTGAGCGTGGGCGCGGTGGCGCCTTCATGGGCACGAAACGCAAGAAACGCGCGAAAATCCCGGGACTGCCACTCACGCAGATCGTCGATCGTCAGCGTGTCGCCTTGATGCTGGTTCGCGAAGGCGGTGAATCGATCGAGCGTGTGCTGGTAATTGCGAACCGTCTTGGCGCTCAGGCCACGCTCTTTTTCGAGATGCCGGAGAAAGGCGCGACACAGATCGTCAAAGGACTGCATATGCTCAAACTATGAGGCGTCGCCCCGACGTGCAATCCGCGCTTAGTCTTCGCGATCTTCGTCATTGCTCCCGAACGGCGCTGTGGCCACGGCCCCGGCGGTTTTCGCGGTGGTTTTGACGGCAAAGGCGCTCGTGTTCACTGCGCCCTCGGCGACTTCGCCCGCGACATGTACCGCAACGCAGCCTGTTGAGAGGGCACAAAGGGCGAGAAGGGCGCTCGCCCGGAAGAGTTTTGCAATGGCCACGTTTGATCTCCTGGTCCGCGCGACGACGCGGATGCGTGATACTAGCACATTGCAGCGAGCGCTTTGACACGTTGCGCTAAAAAAATGCGATCCCGGCCATAACCTTCAATGGCGCGGTCGAGCCGGCCAAACGCCTTTTCCAAACTCTCAAGAGCGCTGGTGATTTCCTTGGTTTCTTCAAAGGCACCCTCAGGCGGGGGCAAGTCGAGCCCGTTCTTCTCAGCTGAAAGCCTGAAGGGGGCGATTGAATACTCACCGCCCGATGCAAGGGGAACGCGGATCGACGCGGCTTTGGGGCTGAGAAGCGCTGATGCGTGTTCCGCCTCGGCAAAGGCCTCGAGCCCTTTACGGTGATCATCGTAATCCTCAGCGAGGAGCGCTCTGAGTGCCATATCGGGTTCGGCAGATGCCGCAATAGCGCTTTCGGCGGTGGCGCGGAGATGCGATTTGACTTGGCGGAGCACTGGAATGGTCTCGTTCAGGACTTGCAGCGCCGACTTCATCTGGTCGATCAACGAGCCATAGGTATCGCGGCGGCGATCGGGCACTGCGCGTAGCGCTCGCTCAAACGGCGAAAGCCTAGATGCGACGAGTTCGCTTTGCTGCAATTGCAGTGCTTGGTCTGCCATGTCCATTTTGCCTCACACACCCCCCGGCGGTGACATTAGCGTGACAGGCTTTGATCAGCGTTTAAGTCCGGCGCCGAAATAGTTTCGCCTCTAGTAACCACGCAGCAAGGGCTGTGGCGCCAATAAGGCAAGCCAGCACGGGCGCTGGCAGCAGGGGGCTGACGGTGATCTTGTCGACCAAGCGGCTGTTGCGTCGCGGCAGGCCCGCCCATCCGGCCGCAGACATTCGGTTGGTATCCGCCGCGACGGGCCGGAAACCTGGAAGCCGGTCGCCGATTTGTTGAAAGCCGTATACCCCGCCACCGGAGCGCTCACCAAGGCCGGACAGATGTTCGGATGTGGTCTCGACCGCACCAAGTTCTGCGATGTTTTTGTCGCCGAGCGCTGCCAAGGCGTAGAGCTGTTCGCCGTCTTCGGTTCGTGTCTCCAAGCGATAAAGGCCTTCGGCGGTGGCCGGTAGTTGTGCCGTGAACTGACCGGGTGTGTCGTCCTCGACGAGCTCAATGGTCTCCGTGCCATCATCAGGGTCGATGATCGTCACCGGCAGGACGTTATCGCTCAGACTCTGGCGGCTAATCGTCAGTATGCCGTCTGTAGAGATATCCCCGCGCAAGGCTTCCTCATCCAAGTCAGGTTCTTGCATGAGCCAATGGACCAGACGGCGGAGCAGCTCTTGATAGGGGCCACCCCCATCGAACCCGCGCGCCCATAGCCACACATGGTCAGACATCAAAACGGCGATCCGGCCTTGTTCGACCCGATCCACTACGAGGAGCGGCGTGGCGTTGGGGGCCTGCAACAGCGTTTCACCGGCCCGTTGTTGGCCGGGAATATATCGCAGCCATCGGCCCCAATCGGCCTCATCGGTAAGGGGAGAGGTGATGGGGTGCCGCACGCCGGTGTCAGAGCGTGAAGGGATAAAAGCGCCTGACTGCGCCTTACCATTCGGCAAGATCGGCAGAATGTAAGCCAGATTGGGCCGTTCAGCGAGGCTCGTCGGCTCGCTCATTTCCGGCCCAGAGGCGATCAGAACGGCGCCGCCACGCTCGACATACCGGGCGATTTCCTCAAACTCATAGGCTTCGAGCACATAACGATAGGTGTACCGATCGAAAATCACGACGTTGAATGAGGAGAGCTTTTCCAAGAAGAGCTCCTCATGCGGAAACTCGATCAGATTGAGTTCTTCGCGGCGGGCGCTGACGACCTTTTCTGCTGGTTTCAAAATCGTGAAGTGGACCAAATCGACCGCCGGGTCGCTCTTTAAGGTATTGCGCCACACACGCTCGCCGGCATGGGGCTCACCAGATATTAATAGCACGCGTAACCGGTCGCGCACGGCCGTCAGCGAGACCACGGCCCGGTTGTTCAGCGTTGTCAGCTCATCCTCGCGCGGCTCCGCCAAGAGCTCGATGATCGTCTCGCCCGGCTGTGACAGGCGAACGCTCAGTGTCACTTCTTGGTCAGGGAGAAAAGTTTGCTCAGCATAGGGTTCGCCGCCCACAAAAAGTTGCGTGGGGATGGGATCTGTCTCGCCGATCGCGTGAAGCTTTAGGGTGATATCGACCCGTTCGCCGACGACGCCGAAGCTCGGCGCCTCGACGATCTCCACGCGCCGATCGCGCTCTTCGCTCGGTGCCCCGGTGGCGATGCTGTGAACGGGAACCCCCGCCGGCAGATCCAACTGATCGAGATTGCCGTGAAGTTGGCCATCGGAAAGAAGAAGAATAGCGCTCAAGCGGGGGCGCGGCACGTCCGCCAGGGCGAGGGGGAGGGCCGTTTCAAGGTTGGTCTCCACACGGTCGCCAAAGCGTGTGCGGCGCACTTCATAACCTTCTGCCTCAAGTGCAGCTGCTGTGCGCTCGCCTGCATCTGCGGCCAAAGCATCGCGGTCACCGAAAGTCAGGCTCCGGCTTTGGTCCTCAAGTAGGAGCACAATGTCAGGCTGAAGCTCGCCCTCGGTCGAGGTTCGCGTCGGCCCAAAAAGCGCGAATGCCAAAAGCGAGATCGTTAAAATACGGAACAGAACCCCCCATGGCGCCGTGCGAAGCCGCAACAAGCTGCCTGCCACCCCAAGGGTCGTCAGGGCAAAGATCAGCCAAATCGGCAGCAGGGGAACGAAAGTGATATCTGTGGTCATTCGTCGTTGGATTGTAACCGGTCAAGCAGCGCCTGCACGTGAACTTGGTCACCCTTATAATTGCCGGTCAGTGCCACCATCGCCATGTTGATGCCAACGCGATAGGCGAATTCGCGGCGCCGTTCACCGCCAGGGCCTGCCGGACGCAACGGCACACCGCCATCATCCACAGCCCACGCGGCCGCCCAATCTCGTCCGGCGATGATGAGCGATGGCACGCCGTCATTGCTCTCGCGCAGCGCAGAAGCGGCCTCGACCCAGACCACACCTTCAGAATTCCGACCGTGCAGCGTGTCCAAATAGTAGAACGACTTCTTCAAAATATGATCCGCCGGAAGAGGTTCGAGCGGCGGGATATTCATTCGCAGAAGGATCGCGCGCAGGGTTTCGCCATTTGGTCCGCCAAATTCAGTGGTTTGCCGCTCGCCGTCTTGTGTATCGATGATCAAGAGCCCGCCGCCGGCCATGAAGGTTTCGAGGCGGGACAAGGCGCTGTCGCTCGGCGGGGGTGCCGATGCGTCCACCGGCCAATACAATAGCGGGTAGACGGAGAGATCGTCCTCTTCAATGTCGACCCCGACGGGCATGCCCGGCTCCAATGCAGAGCGCCGATGCGCCTCCCGCGTCAGGCCATAAAGACCCGCCTGCGAAAGCCGATCGATCGATCCGATACCGGTCTCCACATAGGCAAGCCGAACGTCGAGTGCTGCTGCCACCGCCTGCTCACCAAGATCAGGCCGCAGATCGAATGATTGCGCGTGGCCGGAAGAGGAAGCGAACATGGTCGTCGTCAGGATGAAACCGAGAACCATTGATGCGGCTGTGCGCGCCGCCATACGCTGATCGGCCAAGCCACGTAGAGCGAGCGCCACCGCATCTATCGCGAAGATGATCAGCGCCAGCGCGAGGATCGGTGGGCCAAACGCACGCACATTCACGCCCGTCGGGCCTCGAATCGTTGTGCCGAGCGGAAGCTGCCCCGCGGTGAGGACGTCGAGCGTCGGGGCATCTGGCGGATAGGTGTTCACGGCCAACGGGCTTGCCGCGTCACCATAAAGGCCCGGCGTTTGCGTTCCGGCGGCGAGATCTTCGACCGGAACGGCGCGGGCATTGGCAGGTGGGTCGCGCAATACGCCGTACCCGTCCAACAAACGATAGGGCGCCAAAGGCGCATCGGGGAGAGCGGCCGGTGCGCCGACCGCCAGCTGTGCGACCCGTTCAAGCATGAGCGGGAACAAGCCTGAAATTGGGAGGTCTGACCAAGTTGGTGACGCGGTGACATGAAAGAGGATCAGCAATCCGTCGCCTTGTCTTTTGGCGCTGACCAAAGGCGTGCCGTCTTCAAGTGACGCCCAGACCTCAGCACCCGTGTCCACACTCGGGCGGTTCAGCACCTGGCGCCGCACATTCACGCCCGCGGGGTCGAGCCCAACGAACGGGCTTCCATCCGTGAACGGTGCGATGGGCTGAGGATCTTCCCATGTCAAAGCGCCGCCAAAGGCCCGGGTCCCGCTGCGCAAGGTCACGGGAAGCGTTGGTGAGGGCATTGCGCTTTGGCCCGACGCGGCGTTAGCCGTGTTCGGCCCGGCCATGCGCAACAAGACGCCGCCATCATTGATCCAGTCGACCAGCGCAGTTTCCTCGCTCGGTCGGATGGTGCCGATATCGTCGAGTACGATGAGACCGGTCTCAGAGGAAATAAGCTCCGCTAATGGGTCCTCATAAAGGGTCGCATGGGGCGCGAGGGCTTGGCGCAGGTAGAAGCCACTTTCACGCAACGTGTCACTTCCCCGCGTGACGAGACCTGCAGAAACCTGCCGCTCACGACTATCGACGAGCCAAATCGCCCCGGCGCTCCGCACACCGACCAAACTGAGCCGCGCCACGTCGTTGCGAAGGATGGGTGGCAAGGCGAGGCGCACGGTGGTTGTGTTTTCGTTTTCGCCGAACGCATATTCAGCTTCGGCCAGCAGCCGGCCATCGGCCGCAAAAGCGCGAAGCTGACCTGTGTGGCGAACGGTCCTGACGCGCGAAAGGGTCGCGACCATCCCCTCGGGATCGGTGGTGACATTGCGGATCGCGATCACGGGATCTTGGGCCACCCGAAACAGGTGAAGATGGTTGGCGTCACCGAGGGCGTTGATGAAGGTGCGATCGGCGCCACGCCGCCCGATCGTCCCATCGCTCAACCAGAGGACATCCATCTCGCTAAGCGTGATCGCCTCCAGCGCGCGGATTGCCGCCGCGCGGTCTGGCAATGCGGGCGTTGGCACGTGCCCGCCGATCACCTCTGCCGCTTGGGAAAGGCTCATCGGCTCTGTGAGCGTGACATCGCCTGTGGTGAACAAAATGCGGGCGGGGTGTCGATCCGCGCCGCGTGCAAAGGCGAGTGCTTTGACCGCCTGCTGATGGTCGGTCCAATTCGCGCCGCTGGTCCATCCATCATCCGCGATGATCAGTAAGGGCCGGTCGCCAAAGACTTCGTCATTGGCGTTCAACACCGGTCCCGCGAGGCCCAATAAAAGAAGACCTAAGGCCGCGAGCCGGATCAACGTCAGCCACCAGGGCGTGCGCGCCGGGGTCTCCGTTCGGTTCTCGAGTTTGTCGAGAAACACCATACCGCCGAACGCCTTGCGCATTGGGGCAGGCGGTGTTGCCCGCAACAGCCACCACACGACCGGCAGCGCCAAGGCGCCGAGCAAAATCATGGGAGCGGTGAAACTAAGCGCGCCGATCAAACCTGCCCCTCCGAAATCGCGAATTGAAGCGCTGAAAGGGCGCGCATCGCGCCGTGATCGGTCCGATGTCTGATCAGATTGAAGCCGTATCGCTGCGCTGTCGCGAGCAACGCTTCACGATGCGCCTCTCGCGCCGCCAGATAGGCGTGGCGCACCGCGTCCGCATCGCCAAATAGCCGGCGGTGTTTTTGATCGCCGGGCGACTGAAAAATCGTCCGTCCCGTGAAGGGAAACGTCTCTTCCGCCGGGTCTGTCACCTCGACCAAGTGGATGCGGCATCCACTCGCCGCTAAGGCCTTGAGACGGGTGAGAAGAGCATCCGTCTCCTGATAAAAGTCGGAGATATAGACGGCGTGCGTGGTGCCCGGTGGCGGCAAGGGCAGACCGATCTCGGAGGACTCGGTGGCATCGTGTTGGCCGATCAACGCGTCCGCGATCCCCATCACCGCGCGCGGGCCGCGCCGAGCGGGCATGCCATCGGCAATCAGGCCGATTTTTTCGCCGCCGCGATTGAGCGCGATGGCCATCGCCAACGTCATGACCATGGCGCGCCATTTCTTCGTCGGTTGCGCGCCGGAGCTATAGTCGAAACCGTCACCCCCGCGGCACCAAAAGCGCACCGTTGCCGCGGTTTCCCATTCGGTTTCCCGGACGAAGAGCCTTCGTGGCGCGCGGGCCGACTGGCGCCAATCGATCATGTGCGCCGGATCGCCCATGGCGTAGTCACGGTACTGCCAGAAGGTCTCGCCCACGCCGGCGCGACGACGCCCATGGGTGCCAGCGTCAAGGCTCAGGCTGAGCGACGTGGCCTCTGCCATCAATGCGCCCAAGGCCTCGGCAGCGCGGGCGCCCTGACGTTCGAGGTCTAAAGGCGTTGATTCGGCCATGCCCCGCGCTCCGTCGGTCAAGCCGAGCCGACGACGGTGGAAACGGCGTCGTGAAGGATGCTCTCGACCGTGTACCCTTCAGCCCGCGCAGCAAAGCTCACCGCAATCCGATGGCGCAATGCTGAGGGCGCGAGCGCGATCAAATCGGCCGTGCTCGGGGCAGTGCGTCCATCGAGAAAGGCGCGCGCCCGCACGGTAAGGCTCAGCGCTTGGCTGGCGCGCGGGCCTGCCCCCCACATCAAGTGCTCGGCATAATCCCCACCGGGCCGCAGGCTGCGCACCAGCGCGAGTATACTTTCAACGAGCCCCTCGCCAATCGGCATGGCACGCACGCATTTTTGCGCGTCGAGGAGCTCTTCGGGGCTGAGCAGAGCTTCGAGTGCAGTTTGGCCAGGACCCGTCGTCTCGATGACCATGCGTCGCTCGGCTTCGATCCCCGGGTAGTCGATCAACGACTGCAACAGAAACCGATCGAGCTGCGCCTCTGGGAGCGGATAGGTGCCTTCCTGCTCGATCGGGTTTTGCGTGGCCAAGACGTGGAACGGCGTCGGCAGCCGACGAACCTCACCCGCGATGGTGACTTGGCCTTCTTGCATGGCTTCGAGCAGCGCACTTTGGGTGCGAGGACTGGCCCGGTTGATCTCGTCCGCCATCAAGAGCTGACAGAAGACGGGTCCCTCGATGAACCGAAAATGGCGTCGCCCATCGTCGCCTTCTTCGAGGACCTCCGTCCCCAAAATATCGCTCGGCATCAGGTCTGGCGTGAACTGGATCCGCTTGTGCCCAAGGCCCAACACCGTCCCAAGCGCCGCGACGAGCTTGGTTTTGGCCAAACCCGGTGCCCCGACGAGAAGATTGTGCCCGCCCGCCAGCAAACACGTCATTACCTCGGCAATCACGGCGTCTTGGCCGAAGATCACCTCGCCCAATTGCGATCGCGCGGTGGCGAAGCGCGCCGAAAGGGCGCGAAATTGTTCGATGTCGATGGAATCGGGATGTCCGTCAGGCATATGGGGCACTGCTATGCTGAAAGTGGGGTGGCGCGAAGACGACACGGCGTCTCAAAGGGTTATGGCAAGCCGGTAGCGCACGCAAATGGACATTCGGCAAACTCCGCCATGTGGAACGAGTATTGAGTGTTTACCGTTTATCATGGCGTGCTAAGCAAAGTGGTATCGTGCACGCGAGGGGCAGACAAATGGAATATGAGCGCAGCCGGATGACGATTTGGTCGTTCCTCAAAAACCTGTTCAAGGTGGTGATCGGCTTCTCGCTGCTCGTCCAGTCGCTGCTATTCTTGCTGCTCATTGTCTTCATTTTCGGGTTGATCGGCAGCGTGTCGTCGTCTCTTTCCGGGAAAGGCAACGATGAAGGGCCGACCATTGCGGTGCCTGATGGGGGCGCGCTCGTCCTAAACCCAGAAGGTGTCTTGGTGGAAACGTCGCCGCCAGCCGATCCCTTTGGGGATGCCGTGGCACAAGCCTTTGGCGGGGCTGCCGAAGCACAAGTCTCTGTCCACGACCTGGTCAAAACGCTCCGCCACGCCGCCAAAGACGATCGCATCGCCGCGCTCGTGTTGGATTTGCAGGGTCTGTATATCCCCGCCGGTTCAGCTTCGAAGGCCCATTATCTGGCGCAGGAGGTCGAGGCTTTCCGGGAGACAGGGAAGCGCGTGATCGCCATCGGCGACTTCTACACGCAGGAGCAATATCTTGTCGCCTCGGAGGCTGACGAGGTGCTGATGCACGACATGGGCACCGTGCTGATTGAGGGCTATGGCCGCTATCGCACCTATTACAAATCGGCGCTCGATAAGTTGAAGGTCACTGCGCACGTCTTCCGGGTCGGCACCTTTAAATCCGCGCTGGAGCCCTTCCTTCGCGATGACATGTCACCTGAGGCAGCTGATGCAAACCGCGCTTATCTCAATGTGTTATGGGAAGAATATCAGGCGGCGGTTGATGAAAACCGTGGCTTCACGCCGGGCACCATCAACGCCTATGCGCAATCGCCGGTCGATGCCATCCGGGCCGCAGGCGGCGATATGGCTGGCGCTGCAGAGCAGGCAGGCCTCGTTGACGCCTTGATGTCTCGCGGGGAAATGCTCGATCGCGTCGCGGCCATCGTTGGACGCGACAAAGATAAGAACGCCGGCTTCAAAGGCATCTCTTATCGCTCGTATCGCTTCTCGGTTCCCGGGGCGGAAGATCGTGGCCGCGTGCCGAATGTGGCGATCATCACCGCAGCGGGCACGATTGTTGACGGCGATGAGCCCTATGGCGTGGCGGCGGGTGACTACATCGCACGCCAACTCCGTGACGCGCGGTTTGACGAAAACGTGAAAGCGGTCGTTTTGCGCGTCGACAGCCCAGGCGGGTCCGCGTTTGCGTCGGAGATCATTCGTGACGAGCTGCTTGCCGTGAAAGCCGCTGGCAAACCGGTGATCGTTTCAATGGGTTCGCTCGCGGCGTCGGGCGGCTATTGGATCAGCGCGAATGCCGATGAGATTTGGGCGGCACCAACGACGCTCACAGGTTCGATCGGGGTGTTTGGCTTCTTCCCGACCTTTGAGAACACGGCCGCCGATCTCGGCGTCTTCGTCGATGGTGTCGGCACCGCGCCGCTCTCGGCCATCCAAGGCGCGGGCGTTGGGCCGTTGCCAGAAGAAGTGGGCGAGATTTTCCAAGCGTCCGTCGAAGACACCTATGGCCGCTTTATCTCGATCGTCTCCGAAGGTCGCGGCATGTCTGAGGCACAGGCTGACGCAATCGCGCAAGGGCGGGTGTGGATCGGTAAAACGGCGCAACAGCTTGGTCTGGTCAGCCGTCTGGGCACGATCGATGATGCCATCGCCGCGGCTGCCGCGCGCGCCGGACTTGAGGAGTACGACGTCGTTGGCATGGTCCGCGAGAAGTCGCGCTTCGAACTGTTCCTCGAAGCATTGGCCGGGAATGATGAAGTGACTGGCTCAGATATGCTGGTGGACGAGATGTTCGCCGAGCGTCGCTCGAACGCTGTGACCCTCGGCCGGTTGCTTCAAATGGCGCAAAAGGAAGTGAAATTCCTCTCGAGTTTCAATGATCCCAACGGCGTCTATGTGCGCTGCGCCGAGTGCACCCTCGAATAGCGAGCAGGCACCGGCCGCCTGATGCGGATCGCCGCGGTCCGCCTCACACCGATGAAGTTGCGCTTGATTTAGCGAGGCGAACGCGCACCTAATACAGCGTGGCTGATATCTTTTCTATGGCAGCGGTACTGGCCGCAGATCGCTCGGATAGCCCGCTTCCGGTTGAGAAGTGGCATCCCGAACGCGAAGGTAAAATGGATCTCGTCATCAAGCGCGATGGCGCTTGGATACATGAGGGCGAGCCCATCGAACGGCCGGCCATCGTGCGTCTTTTCTCGCGCATTCTTCGCCGTGACACCGACGGTTATGTGCTGGTCACGCCGGCGGAGAAGCTCTCGATCACCGTGGAGGATGTGCCCTTCCTGATCGTTGGGCTTGAAGACGGAGATGACGGGGCGCTGGTGGCGCGGACCAATCTCGGTGAGCGCGTATCCATCGACGATGACCACCCGATCAGCTTGGGCGATTTCGAAGGCGCCAAGGTGCCGTATTTGCGCGTGCGTGGTGACCTGCTGGCGCGTTTCTCACGAAACGCCTATTATGAGCTTGTCGACCGGGCGGAAGAAACCGCTGACGGGCATTTGCGGGTAAGCGTGGGGAAGACCGCGTTCGATCTTGGGGTTGTTGAATGAGTATGCGTGGCGTGATGCCGGAATGGGAAGCGCGATTGCGATCCGTCGCACAAAGCGCCGCGGCAAATTCTCCGCGCCACCTTTTTCAAGAGCTCAATCCTGAGCTCGAAGTCTCTCCAATTTTCACCTCGCCGCCAAAGGTGTTGCGGCCGGCGTCCGTCCTGATCCCCGTCGTCCACCGCCCGAACGGGCCCAATGTGTTGTTCATGGTGCGCGCGGCGACGATGCCTTCGCATGCGGGTGAAATCGGCTTTCCTGGCGGCGGACCAAAAGAGACGGACGGCGATGATCCCGTCGCCACGGCGCTGCGCGAAGCACACGAAGAAGTGGGCATCCCCCCAGATCGCGTCGACGTCTTGGCGCGATTCGCGCCGCATATCGGCGGGCTCGGCTATGCGGTGACGCCCGTTGTTGGCCTGGTCGAATCCAGCGTCGAAATTTGTCCGTGTGAGCGGGAAGTGTGCGAAGCCTTCGAGGTTCCGCTCGCCCACCTGACCGATTTGTCGAACCACCGCGTCGAAGACCGCATCTTGCGCGGCAAAAGCTATCGCATGTTCGCGGTCCCCTCGCATGACGAGGCCGGCCGGTCGCGACACATTTGGGGGCTGACGGCGGGCATCGTGCACAGTTTCGCCCGGGCCTATTCCGATGTCAGCGTCGCGGCGTGACGCCGGACTTTGCGTGGGCGGATAGGGGGCCTGCAGCCTTCCTCCTTGGATTGTTGAACGACACAGGTGAGGCGCGCTTCGTTGGCGGGTGCGTCCGCGACAGTCTGCTTGGCCGACCGCCCGGGCCCGAGGGCCGCACGGATATCGATATCGCGACGACCTTGGCGCCTGACGCCGTGATGGAGCTGCTGACACAAGCGGAGGTCAGATGCGTGCCCACGGGCCTTGAGCATGGGACGGTGACGGCCATCATCGATCACGTGCCCTACGAGGTCACCACCCTGCGCCGCGACGTTGAGACAAATGGTCGCCACGCCCGTGTCGAGTTCACGCGCGATTGGGAAGCCGATGCGGGTCGCCGAGACTTTACCATCAATGCGCTGTACCGGGATCAATCGGGGCAGCTCTACGACTATTTCGGCGGCCAAGACGATCTTGCCGCAGCGTGCGTGCGCTTTATTGGCAAGCCCGAGGACCGTTTGCGCGAAGATTTCCTCCGTATCTTACGGTTCCTTCGTTTCAGTGCCCGTTATGCGGAGCATCTTGATACGGAGGGGTGGTCTGCTTGCGTTGCTGAACGCGCAGGCTTGGCCTCGCTCTCAAAAGAGCGGATTTGGCAAGAGCTGCAAAAGATCTTCTCAACGCCGAAAGCCCCGATGGTGCTGGCTGCAGCGAAACGGGATCGCGTGCTGCGCGAAGTCTTCGCGCAAGAAACAGACATCGATGCCTTCACAGCAATTCATCAGGCTCAGGAGGGCCGGGTGACGCCAAGCCTGGGTCTTGCCGCGCTTTGGCCTGGCGCGTCGCCGCAGGGCTTGGAGCACGCCTTTCGGTTATCGCATGCGGATCGAGATTTGGCTGTGATGATCCACGAAGCGCGCATGGCGCTCGCCGAGGGCGCGTCGATCACTGATCTCCTCTACCGGTTTGGACGCGAGGCCGCGTCGTTGGCTTATGAACTAGCCGTGGCGATCAGTGAGCGTCCGCACACGCCCGTCGAGGCGGAAGCCCTAGAGAATGCCATTGTGCCTTCGTTTCCCTTCACCGGAAAAGATATCTTGGCGGAAGGCGTGGCGCCAGGTCGTCAGGTGGGGCAGATCCTCAGTGCGGCGACCGATGCGTGGCGGCGTGCGGGCTATCCGGATGACGTTGATCAGTGTCGCGATCTGTTGATGGCGGCAATTCATCACCGATCTTCATAAGCTGAGGAGCCCGCCGCAACGGCGCCAAGGGCGACCAGCTGAGACAGCGCGCCAAAGCCCAAATGGAAATGCGGCGGCGAGATTGAATCTCGCGGCGTTTTTGCCAATAGGCGGCCTGTCCGCGCCATGCGGCCCACCACCCCCGAGAATAGCTCTTGCCGATACCCAGCATGAAAGAGCGGATGAGGAATGCGACGCTAAAGAGAACGAAGGCGGGCACGGCGACCGGGAGAAGCGGTGTCGGCATGTTCTTGATGAACGTCCACTGACGATTTCGGATGCCGTGAAAAACGGTGAAATCGCTATATCGCCCGGTCACACCCGACCCTTCATGCAGCATGACCGCATCGTGAATAAGGATCGAACGCCCCCCGAATAGCCGATGGCGAAAGCCAAAATCGACATCCTCGTGATAGCAAAAGAAATCCGTATCAAGACCGCCATGATCGAGAAAGGTCTCCTTGTGGAAGAGCGCCCCCGCAAAGCAGGCGGCAAAAATCTCGACGTCTTCTGTGATGGGATATTGCGCGGCGGGTTTGCCAAAGCCGCCGCGCCACGCGGTGCCGCTGATGTGGTAGGCATCGCCAAGTCCATCGAGCCGATCTTGAGCCCCCTCGCAAATCTGCACGCATCCCAAGACGGTTGAAGGGCCGTAGCGTTCGGCGCCGCGCCAAAGGGCGGCGAGCCAACCAGGTTCTGGGTAAGCATCAGGATTGAGAACGGCGACCCAGTCGCCCTCGCAATGCGGGATTGCCGCCATCACGCCGCCCGCGAAGCCGAGATTTTCCCTGTGGGGAATAACGCGGCCCTCAATGCCTTCGGGAAAGTCGATCTGCGTGCTGCCGTCAGATGAGGCGTTATCCCAGACGACGACTTCGAAGTCCTGAAAATGCTGCGCTGCAATATAGCGCAAGACGCGGGGCAAACGATCACCGCTATTGTAGTTGATGATCAGGATCGAAATCTGAGGCATGCTTGACACATCGATGATTTGCCGGTCCGTAACAAGGAGATAAAAGTCCAGGGCCTACTTCGCGCAGGCCGTCGTTGACGCATAAGGAAGAAAACACATGCTTGGCCTCATGATGAATCGCCCGCTTTTGATCATCGATATTCTGAAACACGCCGTGCGAACGTCACCCTCTCAGGAAATCGTCACGCGCCTCGTGGAGGGTGGGATTCATCGCTACACGTTTGCGGAGGCCAGCGACCGTATCGCACAACTTGCGAATGCACTGAAAGAAGCTGGCGTCACCGTTGGCACGCGTGTGGGCGTGATGGGGTGGAACACCCATCGCCAGCTTGAGCTTTATTACGCCTGTGCTGGGATTGGCGCGATCTGCCATACGATCAATCCGCGCCTTGGGCCTGAAAATGCGGCTTTCGTAATCAACCACGCCGAAGATTCGGTGCTCTTTTTCGATGAGACATTCCAGCCACTGGTCGAGGGGCTGAAGCCGCATCTGAAGTCTGTGGACCAATATTACACGCTGGCGCCAAAACCGACGAGCGTTGGCGGCGAGAAGGTCGGCACCTACGAAGACTTCATCTCCGGGAAACCGACCACGTTCGAGTGGGAAGATTTGGACGAGAACACCGCGTGCGGCCTCTGTTATACGTCGGGCACCACCGGCAAGCCAAAGGGCGTGCTTTACAGCCATCGCGGTATGGTGCTGCACTCACTCGTCACCTCTTTGCCCACCGGCCTTGGGGCAGGTGATCAAGACTGTATCATGCCCGTGGTGCCGATGTTCCATGTGAATGCGTGGGGTGTTCCGTATTCGGCGCTTTTGATGGGCACGAAATTGGTCCTGCCGGGTGCCGGCCTTGATGGCGCCAGCCTGCATGAGCTGATCATCAAAGAAGAAGTGACTGTTTCCCTCGGCGTGCCGACGGTTTGGCTCAACCTTCTGAAACATGTCGACGACGCCAATGGCGATTTCGGTAAGATGCGCTTCACCCTTGTCGGCGGCGCAGCCCTCAGTGAACGGCTCATCGAAGGCTTTGGGAAATACGGCGTCAAGACTCGCCAAGGCTGGGGCATGACGGAGATGTCGCCCACCGGCACAATGAATTTCGAGGAGACCGGCTTCGAAGAGCTGCCAAGGGAAGAGCAGATCAAGCGGCTGCTGCGCCAGGGCCGCGCCTTGCCGTTTGTTGATATGCGGATCGTCGACGAAGAAGGCCATGATCTTCCCCATGACGGCGAGCATGATGGACACCTTCAGGTGCGTGGGCCGTGGATCTTGTCTGCCTACTACAAGCAAGAGCAGGAATGCTGCACGACTGACGGGTGGTTCGACACCGGCGACGTCGCGGTAATCCACCCAGATGGCAGAATGCAGATCACCGACCGTGCAAAAGACGTGATCAAATCAGGCGGTGAGTGGATCTCGACCATCGACATTGAAAACGTCGCGCTATCGCATCCGGCCGTCGTGCAAGCTGCCGCCATCGGCATGCCGCACCCCAAATGGCAGGAGCGCCCGGTGATCGTCGTCGAATTCGGCAATGAGGCAGCGGAAAAAGACGAGATCTTGGCCTTCATGAAAGAGCGCCTACCGAAGATTTCGTGGCCTGATGATGTGCTGGTGGTTGATCAAATCCCCATCGGGGCCACTGGCAAAGTCCTCAAAACGGAGCTTCGGAAGATCTTCAGCGAGTATAAGCTGCCGACCGCGTCGTGAGGCAGTAAAGGAAACCGGCGCTGCTCGGGCAGCGCCGACGATCCGATGAAAGATGAAAGCCCTGCAGCTTATTCCTGCGGGGCCTCTTCTTGCGTGCTCGGTTGCGATTGCGGCCGTTTCAAGATGGCATTGAAGCCGCGCTCGATCAGTTGATCGCTCAGGGCCCCCTCCGGCGTGGGGGCGGCTTCGGCCGGCGCCTCGCCGCCTTCGTCGGTTGGCGAGGCCGGATTGGCCTCTTTGGTGCCGAGCGCACCTGAGATAAGGCCTTGCAATCCTTTTTGCGCTTCCTGCCGCAAGGCATCTTCGATGGTTTGATCCTCGCCAATGTCGAGGCCCGTCCGTCCGAGGGCGGACTTCAATTGCCCGCGCGCAAGGCTCGTCAAGACGGGCTGCACGTCGATCCCTAGTTTCGGGCTGTTGAAGTCGCCCGCGATCGTGATGGGTACCGGCAGTTTACGCAGTCGCGGCTCGGTAGCCTCGTCCGTCAGCTCAGTTTCGGCGCCGTCGGCGGCTTCGGCGGATGCTGGCGGTACCACGGCGGGCACGAGGCTGATTGAGGCGGTTTGACTGGGTAGGTCGATCCGCGCATCGCCGCCCATGGCATAAAACGGACCCGCCAAATTGATCGTCGAGGTGGTGACGATGCCATCGCGAATTTGTGCATCAAGGTTGAAATCAGTGAAGTCGGTTTGCTCCGCCGGCCCGCGGGCGGCGGTGATCAATTGAGTCACGCTGCCAGCAATCCGCGGTGCTGAGACTTTGCCGGTTTGCAGGTCATTAAACGTCGACCAGGTTTGACGCGCGAGCCGACCGAGATTGACACCTGTGAAGGCGCCATCGGCCAATGTGCCTTTGGCTGTGCCATTCAGACTGCGGACCATCGCTTGCTCGTGCGGTCCTGCCGCGCGCACATCTATGGCGATATCGCCCGTGCCCGTCAGCTTAGTGAGGCCTGCGAAATCTTGAGCAAGCCGCCCCGCATCCACCGAGGCCAGATTGAGATTGACGCGAAGGGAAGGGGTCGCACCGCTTGCATTGAGCCCGATCGTCCCACTGCCGGTGCCGCCGTAAAGGGCCATCCGATCAAGGATGATCTGCGCGGCGCCATTCTCTAGCTTAAGCGCGGCTTGGCTTTGCCCGATCTCAAGCCCAGGCATGATGATACCTTCCGTCGAGAACGACAGGTCCGCATCGGCTGTTTGAAAGGCGGAGAAATCAAATGGCGTTGTCGACCATTCAGGGAATTCCGCCTCCGGATTGTCTCTCTTCTCGGCCATGCCGCCGGTTTCCGCGGGCACGTAGGGGGTGAGGTCCATCGTGCCGACATCCATGGCGCCGGTGGCTTTCGGACGTGCGCCGGAGATATCGAGAGTAAGTTGCCCAGTGCCGCGAATGTCGTCGAATTCGACCTCAGTGCCTTCGGCGAAGGCCAACTTCGTTTCGTTGCCTGATACCTGTCCCTTGAGGCGGAGGCGTTCAAACCCATTGGGTGTCTCGATCTCTGTCCCGGCGAGGGCCGCCAGGCTGCGCAAAGCTGGCGCATCGATTTCGAGATCGCCCTGGAAGATGACGCCATCTGAAAGCGCCAAGTCCATCATGGCGGCGTTCTCGCCCACGCGCATGTCGAGTGCCATTTCGGCTGCGCCTGTTTCCAGATAGCTGCGCGGGGTGGTCAAGGAGAGCTCGACGCTGCTCGGCTCGTCTTGCAGCCGCATTTGGCCATCAATGGTGAGCGGCGCATCGAGACTGGTCATCGTGACCGTCATGTTCGCGTCGGTGGCTTGATAGCTCGTCTCCGTGCCATTCTCGAAGGTGATCACGCCATTGTTGATCCGCACATCGCCGAGGGACACATCGCCCGACACGGTTTGTGGCGCGTCGTCTTCCCCGGCCGCCGGTGACCCTTCAGTCGGCGTGGTGCCCAGTACCCAATTCGCTGTGCCATCTGCCTTTTGTTCGAGATGGATGGTGGGCGCGTCGAGGATGAATGCGGTGATATCCACCTGCTGACGGAGCAGGGGCAGCAGTCGAACCGCCACTTCCGCGGTTTCCACTGACATCAAATAAGGACGCGAGAATCCTTCAGCATTGGCAACGGTTAGGCCCTGAACTTTTGCGCGGGTCGGAAAGATCGAAATGTCGATGGGCCCATCAAGGGTCACTTGGCGCCCCAGCGATTCGCTCGCCGTGGTCTCAATTTGCGCCTTTAACGCGTCTTTTGGGAGAAAGGCGGGCAGGATGATGACGGCGCCGACCAGCAAAACAACGAGGCCAACCAGGCCATATAGGATCTTTTTCATGCCTTAACTCCGGTTCTTTTGCTGTTGCCGACGGGCGGCGCTTGCAGCGGCGATCAGCTCTTCGGCGATGGCTTCTGCATCGTCGGGATCAAAATCCAATGGCAAATCAACGCTGTCAGAGGAGACATAGATCCGCACCATGCCCTGGTCAGTGGCCCCGATCTGCAAATCTGCCGCTACTTCAGATGGCGTGTTCAGCCCCATGTCGTCCTCGTGCTCCGCCGGATGCTCCGCGGGGATATACAATCGATTGGGGAAGTCGGCGAGCCGCCAGGTCAAACAAATCCTTAACGAGATGTCGCGATGTTGCCACGATTTTCACGTACATCACGGTTGTTACGCAGGCCCAAAGCTTGCGATAAGGTCGAGTAAGGGCAACGCGCAAAGAAGCCATGGCCAATTCTGCAGATTCCAATGACACGCCGCGTTACAATCTCGGCGGCGTCGAACCCCTCGTCAAAGATCCTGAGACGCCGTCCGAGAAGAAGGGCGGCGGCAAGTGGCGGCTTGGCCTGAAAATTTTCGGCGTGCTCTTCACCTTGGGGATCATCGCCGGCGTTGCGGGCTTGATTTCTACGGTCGTCTACGTGCAGCGCCTGAAGCCTGAGCTGCCTGACTATACGCGATTGGCTGAGTATGAGCCGGCCGTGACCACGCGCGTCCATGCGGGTGATGGCTCGCTCGTGGCGGAGTTTGCCCGTGAGCGGCGGCTGTTCGTTCCCGTTGAGAGCATGCCAGAGGCGGTGACCCAGGCGTTCATCTCAGCTGAGGACAAGCATTTTTACGACCATCATGGCCTCGACTACCGCGGCATCGCGCGGGCCATGCGGAACAATGCGATCAACGTGCTGCGCGGCCAGGGCGGCCCGATGGAAGGTGGCTCCACCATCACGCAGCAGGTGGCAAAGAACTTCCTTCTGACGGCGGATCAAAAGATCGAGCGCAAGGTGAAAGAGGCCTTGATCGCGCGGCGCATGGAGCGCGCCTTTAGCAAGGATCACATTCTCGAGCTGTATTTGAACGAGATCTATCTGGGGAACCGGTCTTACGGTGTTGCGGCGGCAGCGTTGAACTATTTCGACAAACCGCTCACCGAGATCGAACCGCATGAGGCCGCCTATCTCGCGACCCTCGCAAAGGCGCCGAGCAATTACCACCCGGTGCGATATGAGGAGCGCGCCATTGCGCGTCGGAACTGGATCCTCTCGCGGATGCATGAGGACGGGTTCCTCACTGTGGCGGAGTTGGAAGCGGCGCAGGCCGAACCGCTCGGTGCGGAACTTGCCCCGCCGCTCGGCGCGCGCTCCTCGGATACGCGCTATTTCGCTGAAGAAGTCCGTAAGCAGCTGGCCGAGCTTTATGGCGTTGAAGCGCTCTACGATGGCGGTTTGTCGGTGCGCACAACGCTGAACTCTGAAACGCAAGCCGCCGCGCAGCGGGCCTTCCGTAAGTGGCTGGTCGAATATGATCAGCGTCACGGTTGGCGCGGGCCGCTTGCGTCCATCGCGCTGCCCGAAGACCTTACAGTGCGCCTCTCGCCAAGCGGCGACGAGGACGCCGAGACGATGCCATATGTCTGGCAAGAGGCGCTGAATGAAGCGCGCGAGACCCTCTATGGCGACCGTTTGGCGAATGAAGACTTAGAGCCGTGGGAACTCGTGGTTGTGCTCAACGTCACGCAGGACTCCGCGCGGCTTGGCTTTGAAAATGGCTCGATCGGTACACTGCCTTTGGCGCAGGCCGAATGGGCGCGCGTTTATGGCGATGCCGATCATCGCGGGCCCGAGGTGACCGACCTCAATCAAGTGATCTCTCGCGGCGACGTGATCTACGTCGATGCCGTGCCCGAAGAGGAAGGCATCTTTGCCCTTCGACAGGTGCCGGCGGTGAATGGCGGCTTCGTGGCCATGGATCCGCATACTGGCCGCGTCCTCGCCATGGTCGGCGGGTTCTCCTTTGGCCTTTCTGAATTCAATCGCGCCACACAGGCGTGGCGCCAGCCCGGCTCGACCTTCAAGCCGTTCGTCTACGCTGCGGCGCTCGATAGTGGCTACACGCCTTCCTCCATCGTGCTCGATGCGCCCTTCGTGGCCCCCTCGCTCGGCGACGAGTGGTGGAAGCCAGGCAACTACGTAGCCGGACGGTTCTACGGGGAATCAACCCT